>BQJN01000154.1 GCA_021604725.1 Lysobacteraceae bacterium
GTGGTGCGGGCGACTGATACGGCTAATCAAGGGATTGGCGAGCCCAATAGCTCCAGCAACGAAACACGACATGCCATCACTAGCTTCGCCCTGGTCGACGGCACCTTCCAGGATGATGCAGAAGGCCTGCAACTGGTCACAACCGAAGCACCCTGGACTCGAGTCACGGACGTGGCATCGAATGGGACGGCCAGTTATCGCAATACGGCAAACGCAGAATACGCTGATGACACCTGTGCAGCGCTCACCACGCCGCCATTGAGAATGAGTGTGGCTGGAAATGGCGTTCTTAGCTATAACGCAAGGTACGACCTGGAACCGAGCTGGGACGGTGTGATCGTTGAAGTTAGTACTGATGATGGCGCGACCTGGAGCGACCTTCCACCGGTAGGTGGCTACCCGGGAACACTGGCATTAACCGAACCGAATGGCATACCGGTCAATGAGTGTGGCTACCCAGCAACACAAGGGGCGTTTACCGGCACAAACAATGGCGCATTCGACGGTTTCAGCCATGACCTGGACGCATTTGCTGGCGAAACGATACTCATACGTTGGAACTTCACCTCTGATCCGGCCACCACAGCAACCGGGTTCTGGATTGACGAGATCGAAATCACCAGTTCGCAAACGGCTGGCGAGTGCACCATGGTCGACCTGGGGATTCCCCTTACCGCCGATCACGCTGGTGCCTGGTCACTGGGCCAATCGACAGGTGGCCCTGGGAGCGGTATTAGCATGCAGGTGGCCAACCTCAACGGCGAAGACCAGCTTACCGCAGTAGTCTTCGACTTCGATGATGGCGTTCCGTACTGGGGCATTGGCGTAGTGCCACTTAACGGTGCCACCTCACTGCAATTTCCCATCACGCGATTTAGCGGCACGGACTTCCCGCCGAACTTCGTCAGCGCCGATGTTGTTGCCGAGCCCTTGGGCACAGCAACACTGACGCTGACAGACGACAGCAACGGCATGTTTGAGATTGACAGCACTCACCCGGATTTCCCGGACCTGTCTGAGCCCATTACGCAATTGCTGCCATTGGCCGCACCAACCGGTGAGGCCAGCTGTCTCAGCGGCGCCTATGTATTCAACAGCCTGCCGTCGGGCCAGCCTGGCCATGGCCTGCTAGCTGAAGTGTTTGATCTCGATGGTGGTGTTCAAGGGTTGGCCATGACCTGGTTTAACTTCCTGGCTGGGCAACAGGTGTTCGTGTCTGCCGTAGGACTGGTCAGCTCGCCGCTTGCAGGCCCAATAGAAGCTGATGCCTTCTGGTTCCAGGGCAGTGATGGCGATCCGAACGTGATTGTCGCCCAACCATTCGGTACCATGAGTTTCGAGCCCATTGATCCCAATAGCGCGAACTTTACATGGACTTCCGATGACCCAATGTTTTCCAGCGGCAACGCCACGCTCGATCGCGTTACTTACGTGTCAGGCTGGAACTGCCCGTAAGCCAATCAAACCTGGAGTATCGGCAGCACCAACAGGGGCTGCCGGTACCCTATGGTCTTGATGATGCGACGAGCCGCACTGATGCTGCTCGCCTTGGTCGGTGCCAGCTGTACCCTGGCACCTTCCCCACACCAACCCCCGTTGGCTGACATACTGGAGCTGGATTGCCTCGAGGGCGTCGAACCAGGTGCTGAGTGCACGCTGCAATTTCTACTACGCAACCGCACCGGAAGAGATATTGAGCTGACCGGCGTGTCTGGAAGCATCGGCGTTAGCGGGTCTGAGTTGGGAACATTCGTATTTGTCGGCGACGATGTCATTCGGCCGCGACGGGAGTTGGTGCTGGAAATTGGAATGACCGTATTGCCCGGCCGCGCCCAGCAAACATTGTCGCAACTGGATGATTTTCGCCTGGGCCGTATGAGCTACGCCTTGACCGGCGAGATACAACACCAGCCCGGTGTTGCCCCTACCCCGTTCGGCACATTCGGCATGCTAGAAACATCCCCTGGAAAAAAGGGACAATTTAGATAGCCATAACAATGACTTGCGACGCATAACTTAATGTGTTACTTTAAGTAGCAAGAGTTAAGTTATTTGACGATTACCTGGCTCTCGGTCTGGCACAGACTAAACAAGAAGCCGGTCGCAGCGCGCTTAGCGGGCGCGCTGCGACCGAAAAATAACGCATTCCTCCGTTACAGAATTTCCTCGAGGTCGTAGCCTCAAACTTTCAAGTCCGAGTCATTGGCACGGGCTTTTTTTTCGTGCTCCATCAGCTTGGCATATTTCCAGAACGTATATTGGGCACCGCATTTGGCTGCGACAAACCCCGCCCAACCATTGAAAAATTGCCGTTTCAGAAAAAACAAACGAACAAAGTACCAAGCTGGATACAGGCTCAGTCGCCACCAGGCCGACCGCTTGCCAGCGGCATACGCCTGTTTGGCCCACAAGGTCGAATAGCGGTTGAGCTTGTCGACTTTCAACTCGATGCTGGTCTCTGAATAATGCAACAAGCCACCATCAAGCTCAGTCACGGCCCCGTCGGTACGCGGTGATTCATGGACCAGATCGTCGCTCATTGCGGTCACACGCCGGTCAAACAGGCGCAAAAACGCATTGTGTCGCGAGCGCGGGTGTTGCATTTGCCAAAACATCTGCTCGACTCGAACGATGCGATAACCCTGTGCCTGAGGATCTGACTGTTTCCACTGAAGTATCGACTGAATCAGCGCCGGCGATATCACCTCATCGGAATCCAACAGTAGTATCCAATCATGGCTACACTGGTCGATCACAGCCTGCTTCTGAGCCGAATAGCCGGCAAATGGCTGTGAAATCACTCGGGTGTCGAAATCAGCAATGATTTGCAGCGTGCGATCTGTGCTGCCTGAATCGAGAACCACAATCTCGTCCGCCACCTGCTCCGCCGATTGTAGACAACTGGCTATGGTTGCCTGGTTATTAAACGTGGTGATGGCTACTGACAATTTGGACATGCAGACGAACTCAGTGCTAAACACCAAGATCATAGCTCAGTCTGGGAGCGAAAAGACTTGCAACAGGCAGACAACACGCCGTAGGCTGCCTCGCCCATGAACCGTACAATCCTGTGGCTGTTGTTGGCTGCGCTCACCCTGGCTAAAGTCCTGATCGCCATTGATCTGGCCTTGTTTGGTGACGAGGTGTTCTATTGGCTGGAATCTCGCCACCTGGCGCTGGCCTACAGCGATCTGCCCGGAATGACCGCTTGGCTGGTCGCTCTGGGTGTATGGACCCTTGGTGACAGCACCCTGGGCGTACGCTTCGTTTTTATCCTGCTCGGGTTATTACTGGCGTGGTTGATAATTCGGAGCGCGCCGACGGCCAACAATGGGACCGGGCGCGACGCCGTACCGTCGACCCTGCTGGTGTATCTGTGCCTGCCGCCGTTCGCACTGATGGGTCTTTTTGCGGTTCCAGATGTCCCCATGCTAGTCGCGGTCGCGCTGTTGGCCTTTGCTTTGCCGCAAGCACTAAGAACCGATCGGTTGACCTGGTGGCTGCTGGCCGGTTTAGCTTTGGCGATTGGCCTGGCCTCCCACTATCGCTTTGGCATCAGCGCAGCTGGTGCACTGGCCTACTTCATATTTGACCGAACAGGCCGCCATTGCTGGCGGCAACCAGGTTTTTACCTGATGGGTGCAGTAGCAGCCATAGGCTTGCTGCCCATGCTTTGGTTCAACTTGAGCAACGAGGCGGCGGCGGTTCGTTTTCAACTGCTTGACCGTCACCCCTGGCAGCCGCAATTGGAAGGCGCCTTGCTGGGCCTGAAGCAATTCATATTGCTAACACCCTTGCTGTGCGCGGGCCTGATAATGACCGGCTTAAACGCCCTTCGCAGCGAAGACTCAAGTCAACGATTGCTGGGCTGGCTGTCGGTGGTGCCCGCGATGATCTTGCTGACGCTTGGCGTCTTCGCCGATCAGCGCAATATCAATTTCCACTGGTTGCTCGCTGCGTGGCTGCCGCTTTTGCCGTATCTTGCTCAGCGCCTCGCGCTTTGGCCAGGCCGCTGGCGGCGCATTGCGCTAGGCACCGGAGGCCTCAGTACGATCGTACTACTGGTTTGGATAGCCGCCATTGCCCAATCTACCTCCAAAGCGACGGACCAAAGGTTGTACGGTGGCGACAATTTTGCTGGTTGGTCAACGCTTGCGACCAAAGTTGCTGCAGCTAGGGGCGACCGGGAATTGCTGGCGGACAACTTCATTGTTGCCTCTCAGCTGACTTTTCTATTGCCCGACCACCCTCGCATTCGAGTGATGGACCACCGTATCAACTCCAGTTATGGTCGGACCGTGCAGTTGGCATTGTGGGGGGACCGACTGTCAACCGAAAATCCTTTTGTTGGCGATGGTCTTTTGGTGGTCGAGGAGTCCGCGCGCAAGCTACTGGAATTGCCGCAGTTTTATCAGTCATTGTGTGCAATGTTCGAGTCGGTTCGCTTTGTTGATCAGCACAATGTATTGAAAGGCAAGAAGCGGTTTGTTTTTCTCGAGGTTTCAAGCGAAGGGCCCGCCAGTTGTCAGTTGCCACCAGTGGTCTACCTCGATCACCCCCGGCGAAATAGCGCTTATTCTCGGAATGATTTGATCATCAACGGCTGGGTGGTGCCATCGAGCGCTTCAGTTGACGTCGTCATCGACGATATAAATCGACACAGTGCCAGGCTGGGATTCGATGCTCAGGGGGCCCCCGAGGAAAATGCCGGGTTCAGACTACGCGTGCCTGAGCAGCTATTGACAGGTCAACACCAGCTGAGGTTGGAAGTCACGATCGACGGTAACCACTTTTACCGCCACCGGACCATCGATTTTGAGCTAAGGGACTGATCTACTCGACCAGGCAACGTGCCGGGTTTAGCTCGCTTGCACCGGCCTCAAAGACCACATCATTGGCCCACTCCACTGTGTAGGTCGTTGCTGCCAATCCCAGCGACAATCCACCAACCGTCACCAGAGCCAATCCAGTTGCCTTAAGGCCCAAACTGATGTTCTTGATCCAAGCACTCACAATCTTCCTCCACACGGCAGCTTCGCCGATTTCCCAAATTTCCGTTGCACTCGTAAGTTAAGACGGCTTTACCGGCCGTTTGGTTGCATTAACGCGCGACCAAACGAAGTGTTACAGCGTTCAACCGACTTTATGCAGCCGTTTTATCGATCACAATGGTTCATGCATGCATCGTGCCAACCGCATTTCAGTGCCCAAGACGCCCAATTTGGAACGGCGCGTGGCGAAATTAGCCAAGTGTTGGGCAAGCAATCAGGAGCTGAAACGGGTCACGACCTGCTGATTCGTGAAGATTGGCACAAAAAAGTTTGGTTTTTTAACGCAATTTTGACGTTACCTAGTGTATTTTCGATAACCAGTGCATATATGACTGGTATATGTATTGCTAAACTACGGATGAGCCCGACGGGTCTCGCTAACCAAGGGAAATTTGATATGCGCATCGCGAGCGCAGCCTCAAATAGAATAATGCGCCAGTGTGTCTCGGCAGCACTGTTGACCGCGCTCGCCTGTACCACGGCGGTCGCAGACGACACCGACAACAAGGATGTGGTGGTTGGCTTCAGTGTAAATTCGACGCAGCGCGACAGTGACTTTGCGGTCACGACCAGAGCTCAGAGCATTTGGCAAGCGAACTCTGATGTCGCACTTGGGGCGCATTTCGTTCGCGAGCGATCGGAAATCTGCGCCGATGGCCGTCCCTGTGAATCGCCCCTGGTGGCGCGTTGGCGCGAAGATGATCGTTATGCGATCGGTGCCAGCCTGGCACTGCCAGGGCTGTCGTTCAGTTTCGACTATTTCAACCAGTCCACCAATTCAGCATACGATGGCGACGGCCTCGATTTCATTGCCTTGGACACGCTTAGCGCGGCTGAAATGTGGGCCTGGTCTTCACCTTCACTGGGTCAAGCATTCAGCCGTAGTCAGGGTTTTGATCTCGGTCTGGTGTGCGAAATCGATGCCGGGGCTGTCGGCAACCTTGCGTTGGACTTTCAGATTTCGAGAGTAACCGACCAGGGTGTGCTGATAGACGATCAGCTCTACAACTCTGACCCGTACACCAAAGCGGCAATGGGCGTTGGTTGGCAGCGCGGCGACTTTAGCGGCAACTTGACCAGTCGATTTTCACAGGCTGCCAATGGTTTGTCAGATGGCGAAGACAGCTATTCAGCCCTGGATATCGACTTTGCCTGGCAGACTCCATGGCGCGGTAGCCTGCAAGTAGGTGCACGGAATGTGTTATCCACTGCGCCCAGCGAAAATGGCTCCTCAGACTCCAACATCGATCGGTTTATCGGTCGTGTACCGTACGTAAGGTACTACCAGGACTTCTAGCCTGCATTCATTCATGAAGGCGCCCACCAGTGGCCAGGACTTCAGGCTGGCCCTTGGGTAACGCACCTTTGGTTGCGAACGCTTGCGTTAAATCAATTCAGTATCCCGCCTGCCGTGTTTCAATTTGCGTTAAAGTACGCGCTGCGCGCGCGATAGCCTCGCGCCAACATTTCGGTGGATAAACTCATGCAGAACTCAGCCCTACAGCCAGACTTTCAAGACAGTTTCGCAACACCCTTTGCCAAATTCCTGCACCCACATGCTGCGCAATTGAACCCTCAGCTCAAATCACTGTTTTTTGAGCGTGAGGCGGAAGGTGAGAAGTGGCAAGAACAGTATGCTGTTCCGACATTGAAGGTGGGCATTTTTGAAAGCAATTTTGAGTTGTTTTCCTGGCCGGACAAATGCATTCAAGCTTTGCGTGCTTTCTGCATGGAAGCACTGGGGCAGACCATTATGTCTTTAAACAATTACAGTCCGGATGAGATGCGCAAACTAAGGACAACCAACCACTGCTGGTTCCATATCACGCGCAAGGGTGGTTATATGCCGGCGCACAATCATCCGATGGCTAGTTGGTCGGGTGTTTATTGCGTTGACCCAGGGCAACCGGACGCCAACAACCCTGACAGCGGGGTGATTCGCTTTCATGATCCGAGGCCTGGCACCAATATGTACATGGATGCAGGTAACTGTCGCCTGAAAGAGCCGTACGCCAGCGGTATGTTGACGTTTCGCTTTGTCCCCGGCATGCTGCTTCTATTCCCGTCGTCCCTGTACCATGACATCGCGCCGTTTACGGGCGAGGGTGAACGTATTACTGTTGCCTTCAATGCCTGGACCCGGCACGTCGACACCCTTTGATTGGAACTATGGAACTAGATCGTATTATAGATTCTGCCAGCGCTGGAGACGCCGACGGCCAATACCGCCTGGCGATGAACTACCTGCGCGAAGGCAATCCCGGGCGAGCCCGCCGCTGGTTGGAGCGAGCGGTCGCGCAACAGCACGGACCTGCCCTGCACGAAGCCGGCATTATGCGGCTGCACGGCATCGTCGACTCACCCGACCCCGTCGGCGCCAGAGCCCTGTTCGAACAAGCAGCTCGCCAAGACCACCCTGAAAGCTGGCTACAGCTGGCAAATATGTACTATTCGGGCGTCGGTGGGCCACGTGATCCAGCACTGGCTTTGAAGCACTTGCAACAAGCAGTGATCAGCGGCGAGGCGGCCGCGTATCGTGTACAAGGGCTGGTTTGTCTGGCCTGCCCCGAGGAACGTTGGCAGAAGATAGCCGAGGCGTCGCTTTTGGCTGCTGCCAGTCGCGGCGATGGCTACTCCTGTTTAGCGCTGGCACGTATTGCCTTGTTGCAGTCAGATGGTGATGAAAAGCAGCTTCAAACCGCTCGTGACTGGCTGCGATT
>BQJN01000155.1 GCA_021604725.1 Lysobacteraceae bacterium
GGCAGGGGTGAAGCGGAGCCAGAACGAGGGACTTAACGTCCCTCGATCCCGCTGAACGACTTGCCACGGATGGCAAGGCTGGGGGTTCTTTCGAAGTGCAAACGCTTCGCCATGGATGGCTGCACCATAGGGTGCCCACGCAAGGTTGATCGCTCAAGATGCAACGCCAGATCCGTCCTGGCAGTGAAAAGGCCATGGTGGTCATTTCCGGTATGCTCATAATTTTTCTCAAGCATTTGTTTTTACTAAAGTATCTGGCGATGGGTGGCCGCCTTCATGAATAATGCAGGCTTGGAGAAAAGGAGGGCCGGTGAGGGCTGCTGGCGCAGCCTTCTGTTTGATCGAAAGAACAGAAATAGCTTGATCAAAAACGAGCAGCGCTCGCCTCATTGATCTCCTTCTCTCATTGTGCTTATTTCTTAACGGCAGGCGCTGCCCGCTCTTTAAGCGTCGCGCCAAAAGAAGAGGTGAATGAGGGCTGCTGGCGCAGCTTTAAGTCTTTGGAATGCCGCTTCAGCAATACATCCCGTCATCCCGGGCCTGGACCCGGCGCCCAGAAACCGATCTGCGACAGCGAACGCTGTTCGCCTCACTGGCCCTCCTGCCCTCCTAGTGCCTATTTCCTAAAGCGGATGGCTATCCGCCGGGCTCGCTAGCGCGAGCTTGAAAGATAGGACACTAGGAGAAAAGGAGGGCCGGTGAGGGCTGCTAACGCAGCCTTCTGGTTAGCCCAAGGTGACCGGGTTCGGCAAACTGAGTGCCGTCTCGATTCTGTGTCAAAGACGAGCTAGTCTGAATCGGCAGCCCATCGATAGCCTTCAGGCAATTGGGTGGTATCGAACAGCCCCGGATCAACGGGCTGGTCAAACTCGAAATCAACGGTCATTCCCATTGCCCCTTGTTCGACTGCTCCAAATGAACCGGTCAGTTGCAGGGGGCGCCCATCGTCAACCGAGGCCCAGACCGTCAACACATGACCGTTTTGATCCAGCTCGTAGCCGACTGCTGGCTGACCGCGGACCAGCCTTTCCGGCAAACGTCGCGCCTGTCCCTGGAAGTTGCGTATTTTGTCCAACCAATCCATGGCTTGTGCGGGGGACTGCTCGCCCTTGTTATAGAGCTCTGTTTGGCTGGCGATACGTTGTTGATGCCAATAGATCGTCATGGTTCCGGCCGTCGGATCGACCACATAGGTTGTTTCGTTGCGCATATCAATCCGGCTGCGGCCATCGCGGTCCACATAAACCTCCATCTCCCAGACCGTAGACCCCATGGCCTCGATTCTGCTGTGCGCGAACAGTGTTTCAAACTCTTCAAAATACCGTTGCACTTCGGCGAAGGCGGACTTCGGACCGGTCGGCCCACCGACCAGCAGCATCAGTACGGCCACAATGGTCACACCAGCGGGTGCCGCCCAAGCCATCGCTTTCCATGTCAGCGGACCTGTCGGTGATGATGAGCGTTTCTGCTCCGATAGGCGCTGCATCAGGGCCGATTGCGCAGCAGTGGTCTGCTGTTCGTTCGGCAGGTCCTCGCGTGTGTGTTCGGTGATGCCTTTCAGGCGACCCAATTCATTGCTGTGTTTGGTGTTGCTCATGACTGCTCCTCCTGACCATTGAGGTCAAGGCCTTTGGCCAACTTCTTGCGACTGCGATGCAGTATGACGCTGGCATTGTTCTCACTGGTGTCTAGCGCTTTGGCGATCTGCGGTATCTCCATATCGGAGAAATAGCGCAGGCAAAATGCGGTCGATTCTCGCGGTTTGAGCCGAGCAAGGGCACGGCGTAGCTGCGGTGCCAAGTCGGCAGAATCAGCCAGTTCGTCCGGGGTGCGCGGCGCCGGCCGAGCCATCAACAGGGAACGTAAATTCCTTCTGCGCTGGTGCTTGCGATAGACATCGATAGCCATGCGTGTGGCCATCGTGACCACCAGTGCAGGCCAGGACTCTACCGATTTCGGAGGCCGCTCAAGCAAACGCAGGAACACATCTTGCTGCACATCCTGCGCCGCTGACTGGTTACCCAGTATTCGATAGGCCGCGTGGAAGGCGTTGCGGCCGTAACTGCCGGCAAGCTCCTCCACCGTGGGTTGATTTTCGATGGCCGGCTCAGTCATGGCCGCCAATGATAGAGATTTTCGTTGCATGGTGCCTCTCGCGTCTGGTTTTGTGTATCTGACGCGTGAGGCCGCAACATCTTACAAACGCATTTAAGGACGAGACCTAAGCCGTCCCGGTGGATAACCCAACACCTTCTTGAAGGCAGCGCGAAAGGCGGCTTCGGATTGATAACCGCACTGCTCGGCGATTTGGGCCACAGATTGCTCCGTGGTCGACAATTGATCAACCGCCAGCTGCATCCGCCATTCAGTCAAGTAACGCATGGGCGGCACACCGACTGCTTCATTAAAGCGTTTGGCGAAATTGGCGCGACCCATGCCTGCTTCTCTGGCCAGTCGGTTCATGGTCCATGGTTGTGCAGGTTCCGAGTGAATTTTTTGCAAGGCCACCCCTAGCTGGCGGTCACCCAAGGCGGCCAACAATCCCTGCACACGACCAGCCATCACCTCTCGTCGAAGGACCTGCACGAACAACACATAGGCCAATCGTTCGAGCACCACATCGGACCCGACCTTGGCCTCCAGCGACTCTCGAATTAATAGTTCAATGGTGTGACCGACCTCAGTGGCGCCGCCGTCTCCCACCAATTGAACAACGATGGCCGCGGGCAGTGAGGCCAACAAAGGCCAGGCTGCTGGCGATGTGAACTCGAAGTAGCCACACAGCATTCGAGTCAACGGCAAAGCAGGGTCTTCCGGCGGCGCGATATTGATCGGGACGTCGGGTATCGCCTCAGTCGAGGTCAACAGGTGGTGCTCATCGCGGGGAAACAGCACAAAGTCGCCGCGCATCAGCCGCCTTGGGGCCTGATCACCCAGCCTCAACCAACAGTCACCGTCCTGAACCAGGTGGAAGGTGGCGGGTTTCATTCCCGATGTGTCGACTGCCCACGTGCCACAGTAACGGGCATGGGTAAACAGTCCTGCACGGAAGCGAAGTTTCGACAAAATCTGGCTTAGAGCATCCACTTCAGACGATTGCTAATAACTTCGAGACGATTGATTATATATCATCCATCAATATTCATCGAAAATAGACAACTCATACGACGTTAACTTATTTCCTGGAGCACACCATGACTGTTCGCCATCTTTCCATTCTCGCCACCTTCTTGTTTTCTCTTGCTTTCGCTACGACAAGCCTGGCGGACCTTCCCACCACCCGAGACGACGGGGTCACGGTGATTCACCTTGATGAATACAACGGCTACTTCTCGGCAGTAGAAACGCTGGCCAGCCTGCAGGTGGGGGATTACGAATTTGTGGTCACCAACCGCGCCGACAAAGTGGTGGGGTTTCAGATTCAAAACCTGAAAAGCCACGAAACGCTGAAGAAGTTTGGCCTGCAGCCCGGCGAGACCAAGATCGCCAAGATCACAATCGGTAGCGACGGCGTACGATTTCGCTGTCCGATAAACCCGACGCCCTGGTATGAGTTGGACTCGTTTCGCGTTAACTAGAGCGCGTCCACAGATAGGTGTTTTGACGCGCTCGCCCTGGCACACGGAAGTGCCAGCCATTTTCAAGTTATTGAAAATGAAGGGTTTCACTGACCGCGCTCCTTGAAACCCGTGTCCGCGTTAGCCACGGATGGCTAATCGTGGACGACCTCTAACTAAAGGTCGTCCACGATTAGCAAAAATTCCGGTTCATCCGTGGACCGGGAACGCGCTCTAAAAGCCCTTCATTCACGGAGCAAACACATGACTATTCAGCACCTCAACGACAGTACCTTTGAACAGGCAACGGCAGACGGCCGAGTACTAATCGATTTCTACGCCGACTGGTGCGGGCCTTGCAAAGCATTGGCCCCTACTCTGCAAACGTTTGCCGAACAAAACGATGACATCACAGTGGCCAAGGTGAACATCGAAGACGCGCCGGCCCTGGCCCAACGCTTCTCGGTAAGGTCCATCCCTACGCTGGTATTGGTCGAAGCCGGGGTCGAAGCCAGGCGCCTGGTCGGTGCGCCAACCAGGGCCGTTCTTGAGGACTTCATTGCCGCTTAGGCTGGGTACGAGGTCCGAAGCCCTAGCTTCGGACCTCATCATCCCAGGAGCCAGAGGCGACCCCTCGACCCCGGTTGGGAAGCGAGAGTAGTGAGCGGCACCAGAGGGGCCGAGGGCCCAGAAACCTGTTTGCGAGCGCAGCCGGTTTTGGCTTCAGCCAAAGAAGGGAAGCGAGCCGCCTAACCTACTAGTCCACGGTAAACCGGTGCCGAAAGGTGGCGACTTCGGTCCGCTGTGTCGCTGGAGCCGCCAAAATGAAGTTGTTTAGCGACCATCATCACCCGGTACCTTGCACTGCAAGGTAGCTTGCGTTAATGTAAGCCCATGGACGCAAAAAACTCGATCACTCAAATGCGCCGCGGCATTTTGGAATTCTGCATCGTCAGTCTATTGGCTGAAGATGAGATCTACACCGCCGAGCTCATCGACCGCTTGAAGTCGGCCAACCTGATCGTCACTGACGGCACGCTGTACCCGATGCTCAACCGACTGCAGAAAGCCAAGCTGCTGCAATACCGATGGGAAGAGTCCGAATCAGGGCCGCCGCGCAAGTACTACTCACTAACCGATCCCGGCATTGCCTTCCTTGAGCAGCTCGATAGCGCTTGGCAAGACATGACCGCATCGGTTGAATCCATTCGAAAAGGCACACAGAAATGAACGAAGTGGTAAGCATCGAAGTGGCTGGCCAGGTGTTCTGGATCGACGCCCAGGCCTACGTTGTATTGAAAAACTACCTGAAAGACATTCGGCTGCAGTTGGCTGCGGACGAATGCGCTGAAGAGATCTATCAGGACATTGAGCTGCGCATTGCGGAGTTGCTTTACGCGTTTGCCAGCAACGATAGAAAGGCCGTATCTGCCGATCAGCTCAATACCGTTATCGAACAAATCGGACCGATTGAATCAGACTTTGCAGATGATCTGCCGCAACGCCACAGTCGCCTTGACCCTGCCAACCGGATCATTGGCGGCGTCTGCGCCGGCTTGTCGAAACGTTTTGGGGTGCCAGTGTTTCTGTTTCGACTGCTGTTTCTGGTGGCCGCTTTCGCTTTCGGCGTGGGACTGGCGCTGTACCTGATCCTGTGGATCACCATGGACACATCGAAACATGTCGATGCAACGAAACCAGCGCAGGCTGGCTTCTGGCAAGGTCTGCAACGGATCATTTTCTTGCCTTTCAGTATCGTTGGAGCCTTGCTCGCCGCCGTTGGCAATCACTTCTCAAAACGCCGCGCCGGCTACCTGTGGCTGCTGAAAAATCTGTTTGCTGCGACCTTGCTGATCCTGGCCGCAACGCTGATCATTTTATTGATTGAGATCGCTCAAGCACGCCTGTTCCCACCCATCATCAACTGGGGCCTGGGTGCTGCTGCGATTTACTTGATCACGCTCGGTCTGGTGGTGTACTTCCGGGAACACTACTCAGCTCCACCAATCGTCAGGGTGAAGCCGGTTCTCAAGAAGTTGGCGTTGATTCCAGCCCTTGCACTGAGCGCTGCGATGGCCTTCTCAGTGTGGTTTCAGAGCGAACACCATTCGGAAATGAGTGACCATGCGTTCACGCTGACCGCGCCGCAACTGACCATCGTATTCAACCAAACGCAACCACCTGCCCAATTTGTTGGCCACGTCGACTATGAGCTGAAAACACACCCCGGTGACCAGCTCAAGGTATCGATTGAATATGAAGGCCTGGGTCGTAACTCGAGCAGCGCAGAAGCCAGCGCGCAAACCATTGAGTACTACTTTGCATACAGCGACAACCAGCTCAAACTCGACAAATACTGGTCGCTGCCCGACGCTACTTTGAACCGCGGCCAGGACGTGTACGTGGTGGTCGAGATACCGCAAGGTGTGACGGTGAGCAGTTCCTGGCCTTTGATGATCTCATGGCATCGTGGACAACCGTACTACCACACGCTGTACGGCCAGACCAGGGACCACCCAGCCACCTCATACCGCTATTTGAGCAGTGGACAGTTCCTGCATGAACTGGACAACATCAACCCCGATGGTGTCAGTTCCAATGAGCGAAGCGCCCTGTTGGCCCTGTATTGCGATACCTTCTTCATTGGCGAGTCCTGGGCTTGCAACTCCAACGTCGTCAAGCCGGTGACCGACAACATCCGCTTCGACCTCGCCTTTGAAGCGGATGCCGCGTTGATCGAAGACATTCGCCAACTGTTGCAGGCAAACCGTAGCCTGTTTTTGAGTGGGCTAAAGCAGATGCAGCAAATAGTCCAGCAGCTGGCTCAGACCTACCCCGCAACCTCTCGCTTGCAGGGTTACATCGAACAACTGATCGAATTGAAGTCAGCGCCACCCACATAAACGCAAGCCCGCACCGCGGGCAGTCAAACCATGGTGCCGGCCACCTGGCTCGGCACCGACCTATACATACTTCCAATCTACGCGAGGTAGCAGATGATGTTATCCATTCGTGGGCTCACCCATGCCTATCCAAATGGGGTTATCGCACTGAACGATGTCAACCTAGACATTCCGAACGGCATGTTTGGCCTGCTGGGGCCAAATGGTGCTGGCAAGTCTTCATTGATGCGAACCATCGCCACGCTGCAGCACGCGACACGCGGCGAGATACGTTTTGGCAGCATCGACGTTATGCGCCAGCCCACAAAACTGCGCCGCGTTCTCGGCTACTTGCCACAGGATTTTGGTGTCTATCCTCGGGGCACCGCCTATCAGCAACTCGATCACCTGGCCGTGCTTAAAGGGCTGACCGATCGCCAGGACCGAAAAAAGGCCGTGGACAGCCTGCTGGTGCAGACCAATCTCTTCGAGCATCGGCACCAGCGGCTGGCGGGCTTCTCCGGGGGTATGCGGCAGCGATTCGGAGTCGCCCAGGCGCTACTGGGGCAGCCAAAGCTGATCATCGTTGACGAACCGACTGCCGGCCTCGACCCGGAAGAACGCAACCGATTCAACAATCTGCTGGCTGAAATTGGTCAGGATGTTGTGGTCATTCTATCCACACACCTCGTTGAGGACGTCGCCGACCTGTGCCCGACAATGGCGATCTTGAATAAAGGACAGATCGTGTTGCAGGGCCAACCGGCTGAACTTAAACGTGTCATGACCGATCGTGTCTGGACCCGACCAATACAAGCGGGTGAGCTGGCTTTGTACAAAAGCCGATACCGCATTTTGTCCAGTCAATTGTCTGCCGGCTCCATGATGGTTCGAGTGGAGGCAGAGACACAGCCGGCGCCGGAGTTTCAGCCCACGGCCGCAAGCCTTGAAGACGTCTATTTCTCCGCTCTTCACAGCGGCACCCCAGTCAGCAGGATCGCAGCGTGAGTGCAATGATGACGCTTCGTATCGCTGCGGCCGAATGCCGCTACATGCTGATTTCGATGCAGTCGTTGCTGACCTTCGCAGCCCTGTTCGGCGTCAACTTCCTGTACACCGCCAACGCCGTTGAATTTCAGGCCTACGTCAATGGTGTTGTGCTTTGGGCCAATTCACCCACCGAAATCATGGACATGCTGATTCGCTTCAGTGTTTTCGGCATCCCGATCATTCCGGCCTACATCGCAAACGCGCTACTTAAAGACACAGACCACCATTTTGACG
>BQJN01000156.1 GCA_021604725.1 Lysobacteraceae bacterium
CGCTGGTGGTGCCGGGATAGGAACGACCGGTGCCCCGGTACCAAGAGGTACTGGAGCAGTGCGTATTGGCGGAAGGATGGGTGCTGCGGTAATGCCGCCGAGCCCATTGCCTGCTGGTCCTGCCCCAATCGGCGGAAACCCCGCTGCTCCAACACCGAGACCGCAATAGATGCCCAAAGCTGGACTGGTGACACGTACCGGTGGCACCAATACACCGGGTGCGGAGATGAGTGCGGAAGGCGCGGGCGTGCCAATTGAGGGAGTCACTGTCATGAATCCAGCCGCGACTGTAACGGGGGCAAACGGGGTGGGCGGCGGCGGCGCTGCAGCAACCCCGAAAAGCCTAGCCAATGATGCCATGGGGGTAGGTGCAAGATGCCAGGCAAAGGCACCGGTAACGTCAAACCCCGATGTGGCGCCTGCCGTCAAGAAAGTAGATGGGTAACCAGGAGTGCCGGGCAGGAAAAAGTTGCCTACATAGGCGCCCATGCCAGTGCCGAAGGCTGAACCCAAAAACCCGAAGCCGGGCGGTGCAGGCATGGCCATCGTACTGGCCGGAGGATAAAAGATCGGTGTTGGGCCGGTGGGTGGGGCGGTTCCGCCGCGAACTGAGTCCACACCGACTGCCTCGCCAGAGTCCAGCAAGTGCAAGGCGTTGTCCTGTGCCAATGCTGCGAATGACCACGTCAGGATCAATAGAAAAACCAGTCTCATACCTTCCTCCCACAGACGCACGAATCACCAGATGGCACCAACTATACGCCGAAGTGCATGTATCGACCAGCGGACGGTTGGCATTTTGACCTGCACGACCGATGGTTTGGTGAGGTTTCTCGCCGACCCATCAGGCGCGGTGCGTGGACCCATTTTGAGCCTGGACCCGCAGCGCGTTGGCAAAATCACTGTGCTCGTGACTTGATTCGGAATTCAGCCAGCACAACGTCTATACTATTGAGTCGGTTCAACGCAGAGGCGCAAGCACGTGTACACCCAAGGTTTGGATCAGCAGGGCGACGGCCCGACATTGGTAGAGAACGAGCAGGACTTGCTCGAAAAATTCCAGGCGAAAGTGGATGCCGAAGAGAAGATCGAGCCCAAGGACTGGATGCCTGCCGCTTATCGCAAGACGCTGATTCGGCAAATCGCGCAGCACGCCCATTCCGAGATCATCGGCATGCAGCCTGAAGGCAACTGGATTACGCGTGCCCCAAGCCTGCGCCGTAAGCAGATTTTGCTGGCGAAAGTACAGGATGAAGCCGGTCACGGTTTGTACCTGTACAGCGCAGCCGAGACTCTGGGCGTTTCGCGCGATGAGCTGGTTGATCAGCTGATCGATGGCACGGCCAAGTACTCGTCGATATTCAACTACCCAACCACCTCCTGGGCCGACATTGGTGCCATTGGCTGGCTGGTCGATGGTGCCGCCATCATGAACCAGATTCCGCTGTGTCGTTGCAGTTACGGGCCCTATGCACGCGCCATGGTCCGAGTCTGCAAGGAAGAGAGTTTCCACCAACGCCAGGGCTACGAAATCATGATTGCGCTGTCGCGTGGCAGCGATGAGCAAAAAGCGATGATGCAGGACGCCTTCAATCGCTGGTGGTGGCCGAGCCTGATGATGTTCGGCCCGTCTGACAATGATTCCAAGCACTCAGCGCAATCGATGGCCTGGAAGATCAAGCGGTTTTCCAACGACGAGCTGCGCCAGAAGTTTGTCGACGCGACCGTGCCGCAAGCTGAGTATCTCGGGCTGACCGTTCCAGATCCAGACCTGAAGTTCAACGAAGAGACTGGACATTACGAGTTTGGCGAGATCGACTGGCAGGAGTTTTACGACGTCATTCAAGGTAATGGCCCCTGCAATCGCCAGCGCCTTGCAGCGCGCAAATCGGCACATGAAAACGGGGCCTGGGTGCGTGAAGCGGCCGCAGCCTATGCGGAAAAACAACGCCAACGTAAGGAGGCGGCATGAGCAAGCAGCAGTGGCCTCTGTATGAGGTCTTCATTCGATCCAAGGCGGGCCTGTCACACAAGCATGTAGGCAGCGTTCACGCAGCCGATGCACAAATGGCGCTAGACAACGCGCGTGACGTCTACACCCGCCGCATGGAGGGGGTCAGCCTGTGGGTTGTTGAGGCCAACGCCATCACCGCCAGTGAGCCCGAAGACAAGGCTGCATGGTTTGAGCCGGCTGAGAACAAGGTCTATCGGCATCCGACCTTCTATGAAATTCCCGACGAAGTGAAAGGGTTGTAGGCATGAGCGCACTGTTCGACGCGGTATTGCGTCTGGCCGATTCCAATCTGATTTTGGGGCAGCGTCTGTCTGAGTGGTGCGCCAAGGGCCCACAGATGGAGGAAGACGTGGCCTTGACCAACGTCGCGCTGGATTTAATCGGGCATGCCAATCTGTTGCTGGGCTATGCCGCAGAAATCGAAGGTAAGGGCCAGGATGCTGATCAACTGGCCTTCCTGCGCGATGGCGATAAATTCCACAATCTGCTTTTGGTCGAACAGCCCAACGGCGATTACGCACACACTATCGCCCGCCAACTGTTTTTTGATGCCTGGGCCAACGCCTGGTATGCGCAGATGGCGCAGTCCAGCGACCAGCGGCTGGCCGAAATTGCCGCGCGGGCCTTGAAGGAAACCCGCTACCACTGGCGTCACTCAACGCAGTGGGCGCTGCGCCTCGGCGATGGCACAGAAGAGAGTCATCAACGCATGCAGGCAGCCATCGATGCGCTGTGGATGTTTACTGGTGAGCTATTTGCCGACGATGAAGTCGATGTCGAAATGGCCGAGCAGGGCATCATGCCGTTACCATCGTCTTTGGCACCGCAATGGAACACGGCCATCTCGGCCGTGCTTGAGGAGGCCACGCTCAGCATGCCTGGTGATCAGTGGATGCAATCAGGCGGCAAGCAGGGTCGTCATACCGAACACCTGGGCTACATATTGGCTGAAATGCAGTTTCTGCCGCGGGCCTATCCGGGCGCTGCCTGGTAGTTGCGTTGTAGTCGTCCACGATTGACCCTCCATGGCCAACGCTAGTGGTTGGCGTTGCGCCTACGGCCCGCCAATAATTTAACTGCCCCGCTGCACCAACGTCGGATATGGGCGGCTGGAAGTTGCCACCTCGATTTCAAATCGTATCGTTGCGCCATGTAGGCCGATGACGGCAAGGCAGTATCCGCCAGGTATCTGAATTTCCGAGACAACTCAGGTAGCGCTGACAAGTCCAGTACAATATCGTGCAGCGGACCGCCGCCGCTCAACAATCGAGATGCTTGCTGTTTGATACCCGCCTCTTTGAGTTCTGCCAGCGGCAGCTCTCCCATTTCTTCAGGCGCATACCTTTGTGCCAGTTCCAGGCCATGCGCCAACAAACCGCTCACGCCCCATTCGGATGCAAGTAATTGTATTTTATGATGATTTCCAGCATTCCAAAGCCGGGCGATATCGATCAGCCAAATCAGTCGCGGTGTTTCATCGTGATGGTGCCCGGCAAGATGGGCGCAGGCCAGCAACAGCCCGGCTTCTATCGATGGCGCTCGAACTGTTGCATTGTTGCCAACAGCCAATTCGACCGATTGCGCAAAAACTCTGTCGACTGTTATTGACTGGTTCAACACCGGTCGATTGCTGAAACGCCAATGCAAATCGATTCGCAACACCGCCTCGCCCACCCAACGGCGAAACAGCAGCTGGTGCATCAACTCGCCACCAGCCAGACTCAGGTTTTGCTCAAACCCCTGGCCCTTGATCAAATCGATCGCGCGGTGCCGATGGCTCTCACTGATCAATATGTCGATGTCGCAATGGGGCCGTTCGCCCGCAGCATATATTTGATGGCTGAGTGCGCCGCCTTTGAAGACAATCGAATCAATGCCTGCACTTCGAAACAACCGTACTGCACTGCGGGCTGCGTTCATCTGCAAGCTATGTTGAAGTGCCGCGTTTGTCCTAAGCGTCTTTAGTGCCTGGGGGAGTGGTATCGAGGCATCCTTGGTCATCCATGCCTGTGCCAGTACGCCCGCTACGCCATGTTGATCCAAAACTGCCAGGTCTTCATTTGTTGGAGCTGTTTCACGCAAAGAGACTAGGTGGCTGGCTGCAGTATCAATCGCCGATTTACTCACTGTCGAGCTGCCCAGGATGAACGGTGGCGGAATACACCACGACATCACTGGTACCGCGTTCACCCGAGAAAACGGGCTCCAGACCGAAGCGGGCGATGGTGGCCTGTCTGCTCGGACTGAGTTGCTCAGCGGCAGGGGCTACGGCGACCACTCTCACTGCTTGCGATGTGTCAATGGTCTTCAACTGCTCGGGTGTAGGCCAGTCCCTCACCTGCACGTAACGACCCCATTGTGGGTAGCGCGCCGTATCTGGGTCGAACAGAACAATTGCCATTGCCGCGTCGCTGGCCTGCACCAACTGATTGATTCGAGCACCGACTGTGTCGATGTCATAGTGGGATGGTTGGCCAGTGATTGTCGCGACCAGGCGTTGCCCACCACCGACATGACGCACAGTCATGAACGCGATCGCTGCAAGGCATGCGATGCCGATGATTACGGCTTTCCACCAGCGCAATGGTCGGAGTAGGGGTTGCAGTGCAAAGAGCCAACACAAGGCGATGGCTGGCAACAGGTCGGAGTAATATCGCTCGTGACCCAGGAAAGTCCAACCATCCATTGAACCGTGCCGGATCGTTAGCGTTCCCAACATTGCCAATAGCCAAGTGAACAGGCACAGAGTAATGATCACGATCTTGTTTTGGACTGAAACAGTGGCGTCATTGGGCGCTCGGCGTGAAGTGTAAACGGCACCCACCGTCATCAACCCAAACAAGCTCGTCGCCAACACATAGTTGACGGTCTCCGACATTCGAGTCAACAGTCGCCCGAGAATTAGTTCAAGGCCAAATCCATTGGCAAACATCGCCTTGATTGGGGCCGCGTCTTCGAGAATCGCCCCAAAATACATGCCTTTTTCGTAGTGTTCCGTAAACGCCGGAGCGCCACCGAGGGTCTGGTTTAACGCGAACAAGCTGGCCAGGACCAGCGCGCCCGGCAACGCAATACATAATCCGCTGACAATCCGCTGCCGCCAGGTCAGGCTTTGTTGCAGTACCAGCCATGTCAGGCATGCTGGCACCAAATAAAGCGACGAGTACCTAAATGTCAAACAAGCCGCAGCCAACAAGCCGCACCAAAGCGCAGGCTGCCAATGTTGGTCAGCGTCAATTCGCAACAAGTGCAGCATGACCCAGGGCACGATGCTCCAAAAAAGGAGATTTGTCACTGACGCTTCGTTGGCGAAGAAAACAACCAAGACCCAACCGGCAAACAGGACCATGGCTGGCTGAGCAAGCGCTCTGTCGGCGACTTTAAGCCAACCGAAAATACCGATTACCGCAAAGGCAAGCTGAATAACATGCACCGATGTAGCTATCGACCATCCTAGCTTGAGCTGAACAGCAAGCAGAAGGGCAAAGCCGGGGGGCCAGTCAACGCCCAGCCAGGTGAGCGTAGGCTGGGACAAGTCGGCTAGCTGGTCATGCCAACTGTGACCCATGAACCCGCCGTTGGCAAAACGCCACGCTGCCTCGATCGCGTACGCATCGTCAAATCCCGGTCGAAACGGCTGAATCCATTGGGTGAGAAGGCCGATGGCCAGAATGGGCAGCGTCCACAATAACAGCGACCTGGGTGTGGCTTGCCGATTGTCGAGACTACTCATACCGCTCGAGACGCATTTGTGAGATTTGATCGCACAATACGCCGACGGCAAAAATTACCAACCCGGTGACAATACTCAGCATCGACCCTACGGTCACCCCTTCACGCTGCAGCACATAGGGAATTGACCAGAGCAGCCCCAGGGTGATGAATCCGAACGCTGCTGGCAAAAATATCCGCAGCGGATTGAATAGCGCAGAGAGGCGAATCATCAAGACGATGGTCTCGATACCTGTTCGCACGCTGACGGTGCTTTTGCCAACGCGTTGATGCACCTGGATTGGAATGTAGGTGACTCGATGCCCCCTGGATTCCAGTGCCATGGTGATGGTGGTGGAAAATGAGAACCCTTGTGGGCACAGGTGCATGTATTTCAGTGCCACGTCCCGCCGGATCAGGCGCATGCCGCTGTTCAGGTCAGGAATTTTTTTCCGCAACAAGTATTCGGCCATCCGGGTCAGCAGCCACTTTCCAGGCATCCGCCACAGCGGGCTGTGCAGCAGCGCCTCGCGCTGGCCAACAATCAGGTCAGTGGGCTCCTGTCTGCCTCGCTCAATCAGCGCCAGGGCATCTTCCACGCGATGCTGGCCGTCGGCATCCATAGTGAGGATGTACTTCCCTTTGGCCGCTCGAATACCGGTCTTCAACGCGGCACCATAGCCGCGGTTGGCCGAGTGCCGAATCACCGTAACGCCAGCCTCCTCACAGATCCTGCCAGTTTCATCGCTGGAGCCGTCATCGACCACAATGACCTCCTCTACGGCGCTAGCGAGGTCGTCTACGACCTTGCGTATGGCTGGGCCAATTGCCTCGGCCTCATTGAACGCCGGGATAACAAGTGTTACGAACGGGGGGGTGTGGGTCTCCATGGCTGCGGAATATATGCTATGTTCCGCGCTATTGGAACCTGCCAAGGGCAATCGGATACCGTGTTAAACAAGTTGGATGGCGACGCGAATAGCGGGGCGCTGCGCGACGGTATCATATGGAATTTCGGCTCTTTGCTGATTCTGGCCTCAACCGGGCTGGTATTGCAGGTGGTGATTGGCGCTGCCTACGGAGCCGCCGACCTGGGTGTGTTCAATCAAGTCTTTGCCTGGTACATCACTGCATCGCAATTGGCGGTTCTCGGTGTCCACTTCTCAGTGCTAAAGCATCTATCGGCTGGCGGCTTGAGTCAGACTGAGCTGGGATGCGTGTGCACGGCGGGCCTGTTATTGGCTGCGCTATTTGGCGCGGTAGTTGCGGTCGCCTTGTATTTTAGCGCCGGGGCCATTGGCGCGATGGTCGATAGTAGTCCGGTAGCACATGGCGTTGCCATTGCTGCCCCTGGCCTGTTCTTTTTCTCGTTGAACAAGGTCGCCATCGCCATCCTCAATGGCCAGAAGCGGATGCGTGCTTTCGCCATTTGGCAAGCCATGCGCCCGGTGTTGTTGTTGACCGGCGCAGTGTTACTGGTGGTGACAGACGTTGCTGGAATCTGGTTGGCTGGGATACTGACAGCGGCCGAGATCGTCTTGTTTGTGCTGCTACTGCCGGTGATAGCCACCATCTTGAGAGCCTCTCCCTGGTCATCGGTGTGGCAATGGTTGCGGCGGCATGGCCGTTTCGGAACACGCAGTGCACCTAGCGGTTTGTTGTCAGAATTAAATACTCGAGTGGATGTGCTGGTGCTGGGCGTGTTTACATCAGATACGGTTGTTGGCTTGTACAGCTTTGCGGCGATGTTGGCTGAAGGTGTCGCTCAGACCTTGATCG
>BQJN01000157.1 GCA_021604725.1 Lysobacteraceae bacterium
GCCTGGTCGGGCGAGTGCAGCGCTTGCAACTGGGCGGCAATGACTGAAAAGGCTTTCTCCCAACTGACCGGTCGATAATGGCTATCACCAGCAGCCAACATCATGGGCTCAGTCAACCGACCCTGTTCGTTAAGCCAACGATCAGAACGCTGTTTTAAGTCATCGACGCCATGGTTGGCAAAAAACGCGGCGTCGACTTTTCGCTGCGTAGCCTCATCAGCAACGGCTTTGGCGCCATTTTCACAAAACTCAAAGGTGCTGCGATGACCCAGCGGGTCCGGCCAGGCACAACCAGGACAGTCGAAGCCATCAATCTGGTTAAGGCGCAGCAACGTGCGTAAACCATCGATTTTTCCAATCTTCTCAGCTGCGGTCGCCAACGCCACCCGCACTGACTTGGGCCCCGCCGCCGCTCCCTTGGGTCGTCGCACCTTGGCTCGTACCCAGCTTTTTGCCGCCTGTTTTTGCATGCCTCAAATGATCCCACCTTTGCCGCGTCGGTAAAAGCGCTTCTGTGGCAGTACACTAGCGCTCATGAAGCCAAATGCCATTCACCCGGTGCGAGTAACGCGCGTGCGAACCGATACAACGGAGCGCGACAACGACGAGCTGTGCACTGAAGAGCCATTGCAGATTGATGCCGCTTCCGAGCCTGATACTCCAGTTGCAGTCACCATGCGCACACCCGGCAACGATCTTGATCTGGCGTTGGGTTTTGCCATCAGCGAGGGCCTTGCCGACATCGAATCACTGCCTGCTATTGATCAACCCGACAGTCATCGCGTTCGCATCCACCTGACCGGCACTGGCGCTGTTCGCGACCGCCTTACCCGCTTTGGCGTGATCAATGCCAGTTGTGGGCTGTGCGGCAAAACGACGATCGAAGCGTTACGGGCATCGGGGCTGCGTCCGATCTCGGAGCCACGGCTGCAGCCATCACAACAAGTATTGATGGCGCTGCCCTCTCGGTTGAAGCGGCGGCAAACGATCTTTCGCCAAACCGGCGGTATTCACGCTGCCGCCTTGTTCAGCGAAACAGGTGAGTTGGTCCTGGTGCGAGAAGATATCGGTCGACACAATGCAGTCGACAAAGTGGTTGGAGCAGCCTTGCACCAGAGCTTGCTACCCGCGACGGGCTACGGCCTGCTGCTCAGCGGCCGAATTGGCTTCGACCTTGTCCAGAAGGCGGTCGCCGCCCGCATTCCCATGGTCGCTGCAGTTGGTGCCCCATCCAGCCTCGCCGTACTCACCGCACGCGAGTTCAATCTGGGCCTGGTTGGTTTTTTGTCGGCAACACGTTACAACGTATATGCGTAGGGCGAACTTACCGAACAGGCAGGAAAAAGAAAACTAATGTGGAAATTGATCAAGCGCACTCTAATTGGCGCCACTGTGCTCATTCTGATCGGCACCGTGACTCTGCTCTGGGCCTTGCATGCCAGCCGCGCTCAACTCGATGGCGAGCTGACCTTGGCAGGGCTCAGTGCAACTGTAACCATCAGCCGCGACGCCAATGGCGTGGCCACCGTACGAGCCAGTAACCAACTCGATGCTGCCCGAGCGCTGGGCTTTCTGCATGCGCAGGAGCGCTTCTTTCAAATGGATTTAAACAGGCGCGCTGCGGCCGGGGAGTTATCCGAATTGTTCGGACCGGTCGCCGTCGATCACGACAGCCGTGTCCGCAAGTTTCAATTTCGTCAACTGGCCTCGCGAGTCGTTGCCAATGTTCGAGCCACTGGCGATGCCAGGCTGGATGCCTATTCTGAAGGCGTCAACAACGCTCTGAAGCAGCTGACCGTGCGTCCACCAGAATACCTTGCCTTGCGCCAGGCACCGACCGCATGGACAGCGGAGGATTCGATTCTGGTCAGCTACGCCATGTTCATGGATTTGAATGATGAGGAAGGGCGACTGGACCTGGTTCGCGGCTGGATTGAGGCCGCTGGTGGCCAGCAGTTGCGGCAATTCCTGGCCCCAATCGGCACCGAGTTTGACGCCACGCCAAGTAACGACTTGCTCCCGGAGTTGCCCATTCCGTCGTTATCCGCGGCACATGTTCCGCAGCGACAAGCGAGTAGTCGACAACAATTGAATGAGATGGCCGAAGGCTCGAACAACTGGGCTGTTGGTGGCGCGCTAACCGAGCACGGCGGCGCCATGTTGGCTGATGACATGCACCTAGGACTTTCGGTACCCAACACATGGTATCGGGTCCAACTGTTGGTGGGTCAAACGCAAGCGATTGGCGTCACATTGCCCGGATTGGGCTTGATGGTGGTGGGGTCAAACGGTCACGTCGCCTGGGGCTATACCAACTCCTATGCCGATGTCGTCGACCGGGTATTGGTCGAACCCGGACAAACAAGCGGCACGTACAGAACAAACGATGGCGATGTCGAGTTCGTCCATCATCATGCCACCATCAATGTTGCCGGTGGTGATCCACAACAAACGAGCTGGCGCTCAACGCGTTGGGGACCGGTGACCACCTCGCCTTTCGATGGCAAAGACTACGCCATTCGCTGGACTGCGCTATCTCCTGCCGCCACCAACCTCGGACTGGCCGAGGTGATTGGCAGTCGTACTACAAGGCAGGCTGTGGAAATATTCGCTGCGGCCGGCATGCCCTCGCAGAACGTTCTGATCGTCGACTCTGGCGGTGACCTTGCCTGGGTATTGTCTGGCCTGTTGCCGGACCGCCCTGAGGGCTGCTCCGGCCTGGTACCGCAACACTGGTCGCAAGCGGACAATTGCTGGCGACAATTTTTGCCAGCCAAAGACAAGCCGAAAGTAATCAATCCGCCGGACCACCGCTTGTGGAGCGCCAATAGCCGAGTCGCTGCCTTGGGCGACATCGCACAGGTCGGCGACGGCGGCTACACCCTGGGTGCTCGCGGGGCGCAGATTCGCGACCGACTGAACGAACGACAAAAGTTTGACGAACAGGCCATGCTATCGATCCAACTGGATGATGAAGCCAGGTTCCTGTCGCGGTGGTATCAAATGGCCCTGTCTGTCGCCAGCAGCATGGATGATTCGGGTATTCAGACCACGTTGAACCAATGGAGCGGCCATGCACGGGTCGATGATCCGGCCTATCGACTGGTCCGCGCTTTCCGCCTGGAAGTGATTGAGCGCATGCTGACCACCGTGGCCACATCATTGGACAAGGCGGTACCGCGGGCCGACCCAGAGGCCACACTTGGCTCCTTGCGGCAAACCTCTCCAGCGCTGTGGCGCGTGATCGAACAACAACGGACGGACTGGTTGCCGCCTGGCACGCAGTGGCAAGCGTTTCTGTCTGACGCGCTGCTTAAGGCCCATGATGACACTGGCGGAGGCGATTGGGGGAATCGCAACACCCTGCGTATGCAACACCCCCTCGCTCGAGCCATCCCGGCACTGTCAGGATGGCTGGATATGGATGCAATCCCGTTGCCAGGTGACAGCCATATGCCCCGAGTACAAAGCCCGACGTTTGGTGCGTCGCAAAGGCTGGTAGTGGCTCCAGGTCGTGAACGGTCCGCGTTATTTCACATGCCCGGCGGTCAAAGTGGCCATTTCCTATCGCCTTTCTATCGAGCAGGCCACGATGACTGGGCCAACGGCAAACCATCACCGTTGCTACCCGGCGAAGCCGTTCATTACCTCGTATTGCAACCAGGCAAATGATTCGCATGAAGGAGTTTCGTCGCCCCGGAAACCATGGCAAGCCGAGCCGGCGATCGGAGGAGTGCGTCGTTTGGTCCGGTTGGCGAGCCAGCGAAGCGACGAGTCCAGAGGCGCAAACCAGTAGACTTATGATGCGAGAGCAGCCGGTTTTTGCTCCAGCAAAAGAAGGCAAGCGAGCCACCTCCTAATGCCCGAGATACCCGACTTGTGTATCTACGCCAGGCGGCTGAAACAAACGTTTGCTGGCAAGACGCTGACTGCTTTCCACATCGACCACCCGTTCGTGCTGCGAAGCGTTGCGCCTGAACCGCGGGTCTTTGCAGGCAAGACAATGCAGGGGGCTGAGCTTTTGGGAAAGCGGATCGTCCTGCGGTTCGAAGACGACTTGTCGATCGTGATTCACTTGATGATTGCTGGCCGACTGCGCTTCAAACCGCCAAACGCCAGTTTTCCGAAGAAGCAGTCGATGGCACGTTTGGTGTTTGATCATGGCTTTCTGCTGTTCACCGAAGCTGGCAGCAAGCGGCGCGCATCGATCCACCTGTGCCAGAATCAAGATGAGCTGCGATCTCATCACCCGGGTGGAATAGACCCAACCAACAGCAGTTTTGAGCACTTCGCAGCGGCGTTGATGACAAAGAACCAAACCCTGAAACGCGCCTTGACCGACCAATCCAGCATCGCCGGCATTGGCAACGCCTATTCCGACGAAATATTGCATGCGGCTCGCATGTCGCCATTTTTGAGCACCAACAAGCTCGACGATGCACAACTGAGGCGATTGTTTGAAGCCACGACGTCGACTTTGAACAACTGGATCGAGCGCCTGGACAAGCGCCATCAAGGCTTTCCAGACAAAGTAACCGCATTTCAGCCGGAGATGGCGGTTCATGGCAAGTACGGAAAATCTTGCCCTGCCTGTGGCAGCACCGTCCAACGCATCGTCTACGAACGCAAAAACGAGATGAACTATTGCCCTGGATGCCAAACCGGCGGCCGAATGCTGGCCGATCGCGCCTTGTCACGATTGCTGAAAGACAGCTGGCCAAAGCGCGTCGACTGAACATGAGGCTTGGCAGTGAAAATATGGCCCTCAAGATTTGCGAAATTTTCACATGATTCGTGGTTTAATGCCCGGTTCCGTAAATCCCCAGGCAATTCAGCAATACTATGACCAAGCCTTTTTGTTCCGGCCTGCTCGCAATGGCGGCATGTCTCGCACTGCCTTTTTCAGCGCAAGGTGGCGATCAGTTGTACGTCCCCGCAGGCCCGATTGATCCAGTCACCGAGTCAAGCAAGGCCAATACACTCAGCAGTAGCTACGGCATTATTCAGTTTTCAGAAAAGTCGGGCATGTCAGCGAAGGCGATTCAGGCTTTGGGCGCAGAGGTCGTAGCCTACTTGCCAGAAAGTGCCTACATTGTGCGCCTCGGCAATAGCAGTTTGAGTGAGCTTCAGGCGCTAGGTGGAGTTGCATACGCCGGTCCATGGCGCGCGGCCTATGTTGTCTCGGAGCGAGCCAAATCTGTGGTCGCCAAATCAACCGCGACAGACCTGGTGGTTTCGGTGTTCAAAGGTGAGTCGCTGGCGCGTATAGAACAGGCGATCGCCAAGGTTGCTCCGGCAGCCACCGTTATTCGCACACATTCCGATCAACTGCCACAGTTAATCGTTCGCGTTCCGTCAGACCCTGTTTTGCTAACGGCGATCTCAAACGTGGACGGCGTGATGGCTATCAGCCACCGCACTGCCTTGCGCTTCCTGAACCGTGATTCGGTTGGAGTAGTGCAGGCCAACATCGACACCACCTCACCGTCGCCCGAACATACGCCGATCTGGGATCAGGATATTATTGGCACAGGGCAAATTGTCGGGGTCGCCGATGGCGGCCTGGATCGCAATGAAAACTGGTTTAGGCACTATGATGATGGTAGTGGCGTCGTAAGCGACATCACCCCAGCACACTACCCTGTTCCGCCTGAGACCGGTCGATTGTTCCTGGATCGCAAAGTCGTCGCCTACTGGGTGATGCCTGGTGCTGACCCCTATGACACCAATGCAGCCTGCAATGGAGTCGCTGCCGGCTTCCATGGCACACATGTCACCGGATCTGTTGCCGGCGATGCATTCACCACGTCAACACCAACCGAGCCAAACTACGACGCTGGCGACGGCATGGCACCAAATGCCCAGATTCTGTTCCAGGATATTGGTGCGGACGACCCCAGCTGCCTGGATGGCGACGCTGACACGCCGATGTTTCAACAGGCGTTTGACGCAGGCGTTCGTGTGCATTCCAACAGCTACGGGGGAACGGCAGTTGAGCAATACACGCCTCGAGAAGCACGTCTCGATGGCCTGCAGTGGGCTCTTGAGGATCTGATGATCTTGTTTGCCGCCGGTAACGACGGTCCAGGAGCCAGCACCGTTGGCCCACCGGCAGGTGCCAAGAATGTAGTATCGGTAGGGGCCAGCTTCCACGGCGACATCACCACCATCATGGGATTCTCTTCGCGAGGGCCCGCTCACGATGGCCGCATCAAACCTGATGTGGTCGCTCCTGGTGCCACCATCATTTCAGCCGCAGGCAACGACACCAACGGGCAAACGCAACCACCTTTTTTAAGTGGCAATGACACCACATCCAAAAGCGGCACTTCGATGGCGACGCCAACGGTTGCCGGCGCATCAGCCTTGCTTCGCCAGTATTTTGATGATGGCTTTTACCCGACTGGTACCCGGCAAGCCGACGATGAGATGAACCCGACCGGGGCATTGATGAAAGCGACACTGCTCAACGGCACCAATAGCTATTCGGACGCGCCAGCAACTGACAGTGGCTGGGGCCGCGTATGGCTGGATAACAACCTGTATTTCAGCGGCGATGATCGCGCCATTCGTGTGTGGGACAAACGCCACAAATTCGGCGTAAAAACCGGCGACAACGACACTTATACGGTGCAGGTCAACCCCGGCGAGGAGTTCAGGGCCACTTTGGTCTGGCTTGACCCGGCCGGAATTCCTGGCCCGGGACCCGCGTTGGTCAACGATTTGGATTTGCAGGTGACCCTGGCTGGCAACACCTACAAAGGAAATCGCTTTCGCAACGGTGAGTCAGCCACCGGTGGCAGCTTCGATGTGCTCAACCCCGTTGAGCAAGTATTGTTGACGGCCCCAGACTCCGGCGAGGCAACCATCACGGTCTCAGGCTCTAGCGTGCCCGGCAACGGAGAGGCATTCAGCGACCGCCAGGGATACGCATTGGTAGTATCGTCAGCGCAATGTGATACCGCAGTCAGCGGTACCGCGGATATTAGCCTGTCAACCGATGTCACCGGCACAACGATTGACATCGCAGCAGCCAGCGGTGCCAGCCATCATGAGGTTTATCGGGCGGACGGCCAATGCGGTGATGTAGGTCCTGAAGACTTCACGTTCGTTGGCAAGACCTCAAACAGCCAATTCCTGGATCAGTTCACGATCGGCCAGGTCAACTACGCCTATCAAGTTCGAGGCGCCGATTCCTGTGGCGTTGGCGCGTACAGTGAGTGTATGGATATATTCTCAGAGTCGGCATGTAACCTGCCACCGGTATTCGACTCGCGAGCCGTTACGCTCACCAACACCGATAGCGATGATTGCGGTGTAACGATTTCCTGGGACAGCGGTGAAAGCAGCTGCCCGGCGACAGACTTGAGCTACAGCATCTATCGCTCGACCGAAGCTGATTTCGTTCCAGGACCCGAGTCGTTAGTCATTTCCGGGTTGACCGAAACTGAATACGTCGACCTTGGTGTCGACTCGTTGGTCGAATACCACTA
>BQJN01000158.1 GCA_021604725.1 Lysobacteraceae bacterium
GCACAGTGACATTTAGTCACTGCGCACCACGGGTGGCTCACCCCTCATCCGTCTGCACGCTAGCGCTGCAGCCACCTTCTCCCACAGGAGAAGGAATTTGCCCAAGCCTTCGACGCAATTCATCACGAACGGTCGGATGAGGGGCGCATGCTGGCCCTGGCCTCTATCTAGCAGCCAACCCCCGCAATAGTGCACAATGCTAAAAGCAAGCTCCCACCAAGGATTGGCATCATGAACAAGCTTTCTTTTCTGCTTTTGGCCGGCTCATGTGCCGTGCTCGCCGATGCTGCTTTGGCAACTCCACCCCAACTCACCCTAATCGAACCAGCGACTCGCGACTTCCCACTCGGCCGTGGCATCACCATAGGCTTCACCTTGGATGTCGAAGGCGCCCCACCACAAGGCGAGGTTCTCATCACAGGAGGTGGTGCTCAGTGCATCGCTACACTTCCCGAGACCCACTGTGTTCTGATTCCGACCCTACCTGGCCCCTTTCAGGTCACGGCTCAGTACTCCGGGGATGGCATGCATCCGCCCCTATCATCTCCGCCGATGGAGTACACGGCCGCTTCTGTCGACATGTATCCATACCTGGCCTCGGTCGGTGCCGGATACCCTCCTGCGATCGAGTTTGTGCAGAAGGGTGGGTTTGTTCTGTCTGGTGATTTTTCTCAGGCGATCCTGTCGTACAACGCCGACCCACGGCCGCTGCTACCGCCGGGGGAGTTGCCAATAGGGAGACGATTCTTTGCGGATCTGCCCGATGGCACTCGGCGTGACTTCATTGGTCTTGCTCCAGCTCGTTCCATCATAGGCACCCAGGACTACTCGACAGATGGACGATTTGTTGTCTTTGCCGATATGCTGGAAGTAGATGATGAGGCGAACGTGCGCCTCGTCCTTCTGGATCGCGCCAATTCTGTCTCACAGTTAGTGTTTGATGCGACCCATACATTGGCCTCTACAAGGCCTCCTGGCCGCGCAACAGTCAGCGACGATGGCCGTTTTGTAGCGTTTCTTTGGTCCGGGCAAGTGTATCTCTTCGATAGTGAACTAGAGGTCTTGTCTTTGGCCAGTGTTGACGACGAAGCACTGCCGTACAATGCGCGGTTGTACGCCATGTCGCGTGCCACGGGTGATTTGCTGGTTGCCGATGAAACCACCGTTTATCAGTTCTCAGTTGATTCGCTTGAGGCAATGACCTGGTTTGAGGCCCCAGAGCCGATGTGGAATGGTATCGACTTGTTTCTGAGTCTAGCGATACGGTTTTCACCATCGATTCAGACCGTTCCATTTGCTGTAAGCGAAGACCTGAATCGGTTCGCGTATGTTCCTGACGATGCCAGAGACTCAGTCGTATTTGTGGAGCGCGAGACAGGTGTTGTCACTCGATGGCAAGCGACCCCAACGGCATGCCGAAATGTCACTCTGAGCATGTCATCGGATGGCGCGCGACTTTTGTCCAACGGCGTGTCATGTGTCGAGAGTGTTGGGAGGTACTCATACACCTGGCTCGCAGACGCTGAAGACGTTGGTCCCGACCTGGCCGGCACCGATCAACAGTGCTATGCGCAGTTGTCGCGTGATGGCCATTCGATAGCCCGTCAGTGCTTTGAATCCTCGGGACTACAGCTGGCAAGCTCTGCGGACCGCGACTTCCAACCGGTCCACGCCGGGTGGGTGGGAAACCAGTCCAATGACCAAAGCCGCAATCTTGGAATCAGCGGAAATGGGCAACACGTCTGGTTTAGCAGTGACGCAACCAACCTGACTGCGCAACCCGAGTCGCGGCAAACCTACGTTCGCAATATCGTCAACAGCCAGACCTATTTCACTCATGATGATCTCCGTGGCGTGGCCAATAACGGCCGCTGGGCAGTGGTTGAAACCAGCGATGCCGATAGTCCGTGTCTGCGAGTTGATATCTCATCGACCGCGGTCGAGCTTCATCGAGTCGATACCGGCAAACGGCGTTGCGTCAGCCAAAGCTACGATGGCAGCCCCGTTGATGGGGACAGTTCCATGGCGAAAATTGCCTCCGCCGGTCGCTTTGTCGTGTTGCTCAGCAACGCCAGCAATCTGGTTGAGGGTGACACCAACGACGCGTTTGATGTGTTTCGCTATGACCGGGTGACTGGGGAAACACAACGCGTCAGCACCGGAGCCCCCGCAGACGCAAATCCAGTGGATAGGCGAGTGGGACCAGCCATCTCCTACAATGGGCGCTACATTGTGTTTGCCAGAGAGGCTGATCGTGTACCTGTTGGAGGCGATCGGTCGGCACTCTACGTCAGAGACATGATCAGCGATGAATTAAGCGAAATCCCGCCGCATCCATCAGGCTACTATCGAGGTCGCTTTCGTGGGCTGAGCATATCCAGCAATGGACGCTATGTCGGCTATCAAGCACACGTCAACATTGCAGATATTCTTCCCGAGCCATTCGACGCCAAGCAGTATGACCGACGTTCAGGTACAACAAAAGACGTGATGAACCTTGTGAACACGTTTCATGTTTCAGCCAACGGTCGGTTTGCTGTGGTGGAGAAGGCGCCATTTGACAACGCCAACTGCGGGCTGGATGAACTTAGGCCCTGTGAGTCGTTCGCTCTGGACCTTCGCCGCAATATCGAGCTGCCTTTGCCGGCCAGTTGGCACAATCCGTCCATCAGTGGCGACGGCTCGCTGATCAGCTACTCGCATCGTGGTGACGATTTGCCGTATGACGCTTCGCTTTCAGACGATGTTGTGGTTGATCGAAATCCCTTGTTCGAAGGCCAGTAAGCCCTACGGACTCCCAGCCGAATAGTCCAGGATTTGAGAGAGCAGCCGAATAATCGGGACGACGCAATACCACCAAAAATAGATGTTAAAGGCCCGACTAGGGCGCAATTTGTGACATCAGTCGCGACAGAAGTATAAAAAGCATCATAAGATAAAGGCGTTACTGCCCGGGATTGGCCGGTTCAGCGGGTACCGCTCAATCCCGATTGTGTTTAACGCAGGACGAAGAAGGTCCGTTGGTCGTAGGTCAATTGACCAAGCGGTCGAACAAACCCTCGGGGAAGGGGGGCCTCTGGCACTGCAACCCAAAAATCCCTTGGAGTCAAAACATGACTTACGACAGAATTCTTCTCTTGCCCGTTTTCTGCTTGCTGGTTGCGAACATCGCCAACGCAACAGGCGACTCACCAGAACACCTCTTCGACATTGACTATGTAAAGGCAGACTTCCATCGAGTCACACCCGTTCACAATGTGATTGATGAGGCCCCCCTGTTTCTGAACTCATCAGCGCTCAATGTACATACCCAGTCCCTGACGCTGACTTTGCTGGATGGTCAGGACTATCTGGTCGATCAACTCGATTTTGTTGAATACGCCGATGACTGGCAGGTTTGGTCTGGTCGCCTCACCCCTGAGGGCAGGGATTACGGTTTGAATCAGGGCTACATTTTGATCAATCGGTTTGAATCCCGGCTGTCGTCAATCATTCACGCCATTGATGATTTTGGCGATGTAAGTCACTACCAGGTTATTACCGAACAACACTATGGGGTCAAACAAGGTGATCAACAGCACTACCTTTTGAAGGTGGAAGGCCATGCTGCTTGTGGTGTTGACGAGGGCAATACACTCCAGCACATGCTGTCCACGAAGCGACCGCATGGCATAGGCCTGTCTGAGACCACCAATGAGACACCTAAGCTATTGAGTCGTGGTCTAGAGACGATTGATGTGATGTCGTTGTACGCGCGTGAGTTTTTGGTCAGTCAGTCCCAGGAAGACACCGCGCGAGACTTTATTGCCACGGCGTTTGCTGCCGCCAATGATGTTTGGAAGGCCTCATTTAGCAAACAGCAAAACCCAGTGAATTATCGCCTGGCTCATATGGGTCCCATCCCAGACACCACACTGGTTTTGCCCACTGCACCGGACACAGACGATGACTTTGACGACAAGTCAGTCACTATCGCCAGGGAATGGCTCAATGACAACACTGCACTGACTGCGGATATGCGAACCGCCTATGGTGCTGACATGGTGGCCCTATGGGTGCCACTGGTCATTGACCTTGAGACCGATATATGCGGCATCGCCAACCTACCGCGCTTCGCTATGATCGACGGCCAAACGGTCGAAGCCATCCAGCGAATTCCCGGCCCTCTGGAACCGTTTAGCACCCGGGCATTCACCGCCCAGGAGGTGGGCTGCGGACAAACCGACTTCACCTATGCCCATGAACATGGTCATAACTTCGGCATGTTGCACGATGATTCTGATAGCCATAACTGGCCTACTGACCCGATCTTCGATTTCGGTGTTGGTCATCGCTTCAATGTGGGGCGTCAACCCAAAGCATCGGTCATGGGTTGCAATCCGACCCCAGGACAGGGCGACCCCATTAATGGAATCTGCAACCGAGTCAACCACTTCTCGAATCCAGGAGTGGATTACATGGGTGTTGCGACCGGAACCGTTGACTTCAACAATTCCGAGGTCGCGTCCCTACGAGGCGGTCTATACGCGGATTTTGCTGCGACAGTCACACAGGCTACGCCCACAGTGAACATCGCATCACCCGCCGATGGCGTTACTGTTTCAGGCGGCGTGAGCATCAATTTTTCAGGCGCCGCCAGTGATGCCGAGGATGGCAATCTGGGCAGTCAAATCCAATGGGTGTCCAACATCGAAGGCGTTATCGGTACAGGGGCTTCGATCAACGAACCGTTGGTCGTCATGGGGGATCACGTCATCAGCGCGATTGTCACCGACTCCGGCAACAAGCGGGTCGAGGACGAAGTGCGGGTTACAGTGCAGGCTGGCGAACCCGAAATTCGGGTGACCCTGGCATCGACAGGACAAACGATCGCGGACGGTGGCAATTACACTTTCCCGAATCGCTCCGTCGATGACCTGCCATTTTCACGCGAGTTCAATATCTGCAATGACGGCACTGGTGGCCTGTTGATCGACAACCCTGGCTCGTTGGTGACGGGTGAAGGTTTCACCCAGACCGGATCATTGCCGGTGAGCCCAGTGCCGGGTGGGGACTGCACCGATTTTGAGGTTAGCTTCAACGTTGACAATCCAGATACGTACACAGGCGCCATTACGATCCAGAATAACGATAGCAATGAAGACCCCTACAACATCACACTCATGGCGACTGCGACCGACAGTAGCGTGTTGCTCATTGGCTCCTACGTAACAGGCCCTGACAGCCCGCGTGTTGAGTTCGCATCATCAAGCGCAACGCCGCCTAACAAGGATATCTATTTCGATCCAAACCTGGGCCGGTTTGAAGAGCGACCCGGCGCGCCATGCAACATTGGAGGCTCCACCAACCCAACCTATTTCACCCTCAGGCTAGGTGGCAGTGTGCTCGACAATGGCGGCATTGACAGCTGTACCTTCGGCGCTTCCTGGGATCAAAATCAGATGATTCCTTGCAGTGCTGCGGTGGTTGCTGATCTGAATGCAGGCAACGAAGTCATTATCAACACCATGGACAATCTGGAGGACACCAGTACCTGTGATTACAGATTCCCACTGGAACCCCATGTCGTGTTCAATCAGCAAAACTATATGCGCGCCGATTTTGTCAAAGATGGGGTGACCTACCCCAGACGATTCAACTTCCGCCAAAGAGCGGATGTCAGACGCTACTATGCGGAGGCCGATACGTACGTTAGCCAAATGTTCCCGACAGAAAGTTATGGCACTGAGCCAACAATGCAGATCAGAGGTGGGGCGATCAATGATGCCAAATACGTGTTCACTCGCTACACGGTGACTAGAGACTTCCCCTTCCCTGAAATCGGCTCTGTTTTCGTTAGTTGGAAAGTCATGAGCAACCCGATCAGTGACATCGACTTTCATCGGGTCTGTGGCAACAACTGGGACGAAACAATCACCTGGAACGATTGGTTTACGGAAACTGGGGGTAGCTGCGGTATCTTGGAGACCAGAAACAACCTGGCCGCCAACAGCAAACCCAGGTTCGATGTGACCGATCAATTCCCATCGGGTCTGTTCGCCAATGAAACCCGTAGTTTCGGTGGCGCCACATTTGAGCAGGGTGACAACCGATCCTTCGGCACCAGGGAGAATACCGGCGAGGCCAACCGTCCTGTCATTATCGTGACCTTCGACCGGTGAGCACCGGGCCCAGGCCCGGAATGACGCATGATGGTTGGCTGTGGTGAGCGACACTGGGGGCCTGGGGCGGCCCCCACTGCTGATGACGCTAGGTGTCAGTAAAACCAGGCCCTCACCTCAAGGCACCGTCGTCACCGGGCATTTCGATACTGCCGCCACTCGCGCCGGTGTGCTGCCCAGCCCAAACAGGCGCTTGTGACTTGAACGTCCAAGGATGATGCCGTCAGCATCAAGGCTTTCTGCGGCGTTGGCCAATACTTGCGCCGGATGCCCGTAAATCACCTCGACGTTGGCTTCGATGCCGGCCTCCTGCATGTTCTCGACGATCGGGCCAAACACCATCTGGCGGTCCTGTTCGATTTGCTCCCTGCGCTTGATTGACTGGCTCTCGTTCTCTTCAAGGGTATGAAATTCGAACGGAGACCAGTCAATGACATGGATCAGTTGCAGGCGAGCGCCATCTGCCTTTGCACGCTGCATTGCATACTCGATCACACGCCGACTGGACTCGCTGGTGTCAATACCTACCACATAAACTGAACTGCTCATTGGGTTACCTCTAGTTTTGTCATCAGAATCTACTTTCAGCATATGGCCATTAGAGTCACTGCCGGCTGACCTCGGTCAAACTGCACCATGAAAGGTATGATCAGGCGATGAACATCGTTAGCGGGCCATTTCCGCAATTGTGCGGAGAAACTGGGCGACAGCCCTTTTTGGGTGAGTAGCGGTACAGTGAGTTGTCGTGTCACCGGTGCCAGCGCCCCATTGCCTTGCCAGGAATGCGCATCGCCAGCGGGCAAGTCATCGCTGATCAGCGCAGGACGTCATCCCAGCCTGAAAGGAACAAACTGGCTGCGTGGCAAAGGGCCACAGAATCTGATGGTCTGCAAAGTCTGCTCAAGGTTGTGGGCACGATTTCATGATCGACGTGAGGATGTGGTCTGGTACAAAGATCTCGGAGCTGGTGCGCTGGATGTCATCGCGGCCGATGCGTGTTGCGAACGAATTGTTAAGTGGGCATGCACAGGCATGCCGGCGACCGCACAGGGCTGGGCCAACAGTGTGCTGATTCGTTTGCTACGTCGACGAAAAACGGACGTGGGTCACTGCCTGGAGACGGTCG
>BQJN01000159.1 GCA_021604725.1 Lysobacteraceae bacterium
CTATTCAGGTCGTTCGGTCATCGTTGTTGGTCCTACCCTGATGCTCCATCAGTGCGGGTTGCCAAAGAAGATGGCACTGGAGTTGTTCAAGCCATTTATCTTCTCCAAGCTGCAACGACGTGGTTTGGCGACCACCATTAAAGCTGCGAAGAAGTTGGTAGAGCGTGAGAGCGGTGAAGTTTGGGATATCCTCGAAGAGGTAATTCGCGAACACCCGGTAATGCTCAACCGCGCTCCAACGTTGCATCGATTGGGCATCCAGGCATTTGAGCCGGTCCTCATCGAAGGCAAGGCTATTCAGCTGCACCCACTGGTTTGTACAGCATTCAATGCTGACTTTGATGGTGATCAGATGGCTGTACACGTGCCTCTGTCGGTCGAAGCTCAGCTCGAAGCCCGTGCGCTGATGATGTCGTCAAACAACATTCTGTCTCCGGCCAACGGCGAACCAATCATCGTTCCGACGCAGGACGTTGTCTTGGGTCTGTACTACATGACTCGAGAGCGAGTGGGTGTGAAAGGGGAGGGCATGGCCTTTTCTGACGTATCCGAGGTGCATCGCGCCTACGAAAACGGCTGTTGCGAGTTGCATGCGAAGGTTAAGGTCCGCATCGAAGATTTTACTGACGATGGCGAGTCTCGCTACCGTCTAGTCGATACCACGGCCGGCAGAGCGTTGCTGGCGGACATCCTGCCTAAGGGTCTGCCCTACGAACTGTTCAACCAAACCTTGACCAAGCGTGCGATCTCTTCGTTGATCGACTCGTGTTACCGACGTCTTGGTTTGAAAAAGACCGTTGTTTTCGCTGACCGCCTGATGTACACCGGATTCCGTTTTGCGACGCGAGCTGGTGTGTCAATCGGTATCGAAGATTTGCACATTCCGGCCGAGAAAGAAGCCATTTTGGAAGCGGCTGAAAAGGAAGTGGTCGACATTCAGGAACAGTTCACATCCGGACTTGTTACCGCGGGTGAGCGATATAACAAAGTCGTCGATATCTGGTCACTGGCAAATGAGCAAGTGGCCAAGGCGATGATGGCGCACCTCGGTACGGAGACTGTCAAGGATTCCGAAGGCAAATCGGTCGAACAGCCATCAATGAACTCGATCTTCATTATGGCCGACTCAGGCGCTCGTGGTTCTGCCGCGCAGATCCGCCAGTTGGCCGGTATGCGTGGATTGATGGCCAAGCCTGACGGCTCGATTATCGAAACGCCCATTCAAGCCAACTTCCGCGAAGGATTGGATGTACTTCAGTACTTTATCTCGACCCACGGCGCACGAAAAGGCCTGGCCGACACAGCGCTGAAGACCGCCAACTCAGGTTACCTGACCCGACGTCTGGTCGATGTCGCGCAGGACATGGTTGTCGTCAAGCCAGATTGTGGTACTCAGCGCGGCGTACTGATGGTTCCGATCATCGAAGGTGGCGACGTTGTTGAGCCGCTGCGTGAGCGGGTGCTCGGTCGCGTGGTCGCTGAAGATACCTACGCACCCGGCGCTGATGAGTCCGGTGAACCAACCATTGCGCGCAACGCCCTGTTGGACGAAGCGTCAGTGGATCGCCTGGAAGAGTTGGGTATTGACCAGATCAAGGTTCGATCGCCCATCACCTGCGAGAGCAGATACGGCGTATGTGCACACTGCTACGGTCGCGACCTGGCGCGCGGGCACCTGGTCAACCGTGGTGAGTCTGTCGGGGTCATCGCGGCCCAGAGTATTGGAGAGCCTGGCACTCAGTTGACGATGAGAACGTTCCACATTGGTGGTGCCGCATCTAGATCAGCCGCGGTCGACCATGTTGAAGTCAACACCACAGGCACGATTAGACTGCACAACATTAAAACTGTAGTGCGTGCTGACAAGAAGCTGGTCGCCGTTTCGCGATCAGGTGAAGTGTCGGTTATTGATACTCATGGACGTGAGCGTGAAAGGTACAAGGTGCCCTACGGTGCCATTTTGTCGGTCGCTGATGGCAGCAAGGTGGACTCAGGTGAGATTGTGGCCAATTGGGATCCACATACACACCCGATTGTTACCGAAGTGGCCGGTCGCGTCAGATTCTCCGACTTTGTCGATGGCGTGTCGGTTACCGAACAGGTAGACGATATAACCGGCCTGCAAAGTTACGTCATTACCGACCCGAAGCAGCGCGGTAGTGCAGGCAAAGATCTGCGCCCGATGGTGCGGTTGGTCGATAACGATGGCGAAGAGCTTTGTCTGGCGGGCACCGATATTCCTGCGCACTACTACTTGCCAGCTGGCGCTATTGTTAGCTTGCAGGATAGTGCGGAAGTAAACGTCGGTGACTTCGTCGCACGTATTCCGCAAGAAACGTCGAAGACCCGTGATATTACCGGTGGTCTACCACGCGTCGCCGATCTGTTTGAAGCACGTAAGCCGAAAGAAGCATCTATTCTTGCTGAGGCCACGGGTATCGTCAGTTTCGGAAAGGACACCAAGGGTAAGCAGCGCCTGGTCATCACCAAGAAAGACGGTGAAAACCATGAGGAATTGATTCCGAAGTGGCGTCACATTCTAGTGTTCGAGGGTGAGAATGTGGAGCGTGGTGAAACCATCGTTGATGGCGAGCCCAATCCGCATGACATTCTGCGCCTGTTGGGTGTAGAGGCGCTGGCTGACTACCTGGTCAAAGAGATCCAGGATGTCTACCGTTTGCAGGGCGTGAAAATCAACGACAAGCACATCGAGGTGATTATTCGCCAGATGCTGCGCAAGGTTGAGGTGGTTTCAGCCGGTGACACTCGACTGCTGCGAGGCGAGCAGGTCGAGCGATCTCGGGCGCTGGAAGAGAATGCAAGAACCATTGCCAATGGTGGAGAGCCTGCCGATATCGAAACCATTTTGCTGGGTATCACCAAGGCCTCACTGGCAACCGAGTCATTCATCTCCGCGGCTTCTTTCCAGGAGACGACACGAGTTTTGACCGAAGCTGCTGTTCGAGGCACTCGAGATGACTTGCGTGGCCTGAAAGAAAATGTCATCGTTGGGCGTCTTATTCCTGCCGGAACTGGTTTGGCCTATCACGTGGAACGTCGCAAGGAACGTGGCGCTCTCAGCGAAAGGCTGGAGGCTCTGGAAGACGTTGAGAACGCGAGTGCGAGCACGGCCAAAAAGAAAGACAATGCATCGGCTGAGGCCGAGTCAGAGGGTACAGCCGACTAGGGCTTGCCCAAACTGCCACGTACGCCTGGCCGTCATCAGCCCATGAGTTGGTGGCGGCTAGGTTCTCGTAGCAAAGTCACGACTGAGCAAGTTGTGGCGGCTCTAGTTGAGCAGGACGATCGCCTTGCTAGAGCTTTGGTTAAAAGGTTGATTGACCAGGACGGCCTCGACCTGGCAACGGCCAAACTCAGCTATGATGCATGGAAGTATCAACCCACCAAAAGCGAATTTCACCAAGCTGCCGGCTCTCGACTGCGTCTGATGGCCGAAGGCGACGTTGCGATCAGCGAGATTCTCAGCGTCTATCATGATTACGCGGCAGTCACGCAAGGCCGTCTGGGCTTGGAGAATAGTCAGCTACTTTCACTCGCCGAGCACTTTGCAGCACCCGAAAGTATCAACGAAGCTGCGGACCTGGTTCGACGCGTGTTGCACGAGGATGATGAAAACCCACAGCTACCCCACGCCATGCTGAACATCGCAAAGGTGTTCGCAGACATTGACGCGCCGCACAGCCGGCGCCTGCTCTACGACATCATTGGATTGTTTCCAGAGTCACCTGAAGCACGAATTGCGAAAAAAACACTTGGCAAATGACGCCATCTGTGTAAACTAGTACCACATCAAAGGAGGCCGAAATACGCCTCCAGTTACAGAAAAGACCCGAAAAGCCGAATTAGGCACGTAGGGGTCTTGACAGGTCCTTAGGGACTCCCTAGAATTCTCGTTCTTCGGTAGGCCGGGTTCACCGGTGCTGCCGTTTTGTTGTCTTTGAGTCAAGCGAAATTTTTATGGCGACGATTAATCAGCTCGTACGCAAGCCGCGTCGGCCGAAAGTTTACAAGAGCAATGTTCCTGCGCTTGAGGGTTGTCCTCAGAAGCGCGGAGTTTGCACTCGTGTCTACACCACCACACCCAAGAAGCCGAACTCGGCTTTGCGGAAAGTGGCTCGTGTGCGACTTACCAATGGTTACGAAGTGACCAGTTATATCGGTGGTGAAGGCCACAACCTCCAGGAGCACTCGGTTGTGCTTATCCGTGGCGGTCGTGTCAAAGATCTACCGGGTGTGCGATACCACACTGTTCGAGGCAGCCTCGATACAGCAGGTGTTAGCGACCGCCGCAAGGGTCGTTCCAAGTACGGCGCCAAGCGGCCGAAAAGCTGATCACGGATCCAGGGTTACTTAGATGTCCAGAAAGAAGTCAGATTTTACGCGTAGCATCCTGCCGGATCCCAAGTTTGGCAGTGAGATGGTTGCTCGCTTTATCAACATGGTCATGAAAGACGGCAAGAAGTCTGTTGCAGAGCGCATTGTTTATGGTGCGATGGAGCAGATCTCTAGCAAGTCGAGCGCAGATCCGATCGAGGTCGTTGAGAAGGCTCTGGGTAATGTTGAGCCGCACGTAGAGGTTAAATCTCGTCGTGTCGGTGGTGCAACGTACCAGGTGCCAGTCGAAGTTCGACCACGTCGTCGCATCGCGCTGGCTATGCGCTGGGTCATTGACGCTGCGCGTAAGCGTGGCGAAAGCAATATGCCGTCTCGTTTAGCGGGTGAGCTGCTGGATGCTTCTGATCAACGCGGTTCGGCGATGAAGAAGCGTGAAGAAATCCACCGGATGGCAGAGGCTAACAAGGCCTTCTCCCATTACCGCTGGTAACACACTAGTTTCTGAGGTTATTCGACGTGGCTCGTAAAACTCCCATTGAACGCTATCGCAATATCGGCATCATGGCCCATATTGACGCTGGCAAAACCACCACCACCGAGCGTGTGTTGTTCTATACCGGAATGTCACACAAGATCGGCGAAGTTCATGATGGCAATGCCACCATGGATTGGATGGAGCAAGAGCAGGAGCGTGGTATCACCATCACTTCTGCTGCGACCACGACATTCTGGTCGGGTATGGATCAGCAATTCCCCGAGCACCGTATCAACATCATTGATACGCCGGGACACGTTGACTTCACGATTGAAGTAGAGCGTAGTCTGCGTGTGCTTGATGGTGCAGTTGCCGTTTTCTGTGCCGTTGGTGGTGTCGAGCCTCAGTCTGAGACTGTATGGCGTCAGGCCAGCAAGTACGCTGTTCCTCGTATCGCTTTTGTCAACAAGATGGACCGCGCCGGCGCTAACTTTAAGCGCGTTGTCGGTCAGCTGCGAGATCGCCTGAACGCAAATGCTGTTCCCATTCAGTTGGCTATTGGCGCTGAAGAAGGCTTCGAAGGCGTAATTGACCTGGTTCGCATGCGTGCCATCTATTGGGACGACGCAAACATGGGTACGACCTATGAGGCGCGAGACATTCCGGCCGAGTACGCTGACGAAGCGGCAGAGGCGCATGAGTTTATGGTTGAGGCTGCTGCCGAAACTTCGGAAGAGCTCATGGAGAAGTACCTTGAAGAAGGTGAGCTGAGCGTCGAAGAGATCACCAAGGGTTTGCGTGCTGGCACGTTGGCCAATGAGCTGGTTTGCTGCTTGTGTGGTACTGCATTCAAGAACAAGGGCGTTCAAGCGTTGCTTGATGCTGTCGTTGAACTGATGCCGTCTCCGGTTGATGTGCCGCCGATCAAGGGCATTGACGACCGTGAGCAGGAAGATGTGCGAAAAAGTTCGGATAGCGAGCCGTTTGCAGCATTGGCATTCAAGATCGCGACCGACCCGTATGTTGGTACATTGACGTTCTTCCGTGTTTACTCTGGAGTGGTCAAGTCCGGCGACTCAGTATTCAACCCGGTCAAGAGCAAGAAAGAGCGCTTTGGTCGTATCTTGCAGATGCACGCCAACAGTCGTGAAGAAATCAAGGAAGTTCGCGCTGGCGATATCGCCGCTGCGGTCGGTCTTAAAGATGTCACCACCGGTGACACCTTGTGTGACCCCACTGATCTGATCACGCTGGAGCGCATGGAGTTTCCGGAGCCGGTTATCGCGGTTGCCGTAGAGCCCAAGACCAAAGCTGACCAGGAAAAGATGGGTGTTGCCTTGTCCAAGCTGGCGCAGGAAGATCCTTCTTTCCGAGTCCGCACTGATGAGGAATCTGGTCAGACCATCATCGCTGGTATGGGTGAGTTGCACCTGGACATTATCGTTGATCGTATGCGTCGCGAGTTCAATGTCGAGGCCAACGTTGGTAAGCCACAGGTGGCGTACCGTGAAGCCATCACCAAGCAGGTTGAGGTTGAAGGCAAGTTCGTTCGTCAGTCAGGTGGTCGCGGCCAGTATGGCCACGTCAAGATCATCATGGAGCCGATGGAGCGTGGCGGCGGTTACGAGTTTGAGAACAAGATTGTCGGCGGTGTTATTCCGAAAGAATACATCCCGTCAGTCGACAAGGGTATCCAGGAGCAGATCCAAAATGGTGTGATCGCTGGCTTCCCGGTTGTAGATGTGAAGGTCACCCTGATTGATGGGTCTTACCACGAAGTCGACTCCAACGAGATGGCGTTCAAAATCGCTGGCTCGATGGCCTTTAAAGAAGGTGCAGTCAAGGCTGGGGCAACGTTGCTGGAGCCGATGATGAAAGTCGAAGTGGTGACGCCAGAAGATTACATGGGTGATGTCATGGGCGATTTGAATCGCCGCCGTGGTCTGTTGAAGGCCATGGATGATTCGCCGGCAGGCAAGCTGGTCCGCGCGGATGTTCCGCTGTCGGAAATGTTTGGTTATGCCACCGATCTTCGTTCTGCCACGCAAGGTCGAGCGACTTACACAATGGAATTTGATCACTACGCAGAAGCGCCCAGCAATGTTGCTGAGGCGATCATCAATAAAGCGTAGCTGACGGTCATTTTTGAATATTCGATTCGAGGTCTGTAGAGATGTCAAAGGAAAAGTTTGAACGTACAAAGCCGCACGTAAACGTCGGCACGATTGGGCACGTTGACCACGGCAAGACGACGTTGACAGCGGCGTTGACAAAGACCTGCGCCGAAGCGCGTGGTGGCGAATTCAAGGCGTA
>BQJN01000160.1 GCA_021604725.1 Lysobacteraceae bacterium
CGAACGCCGGTACAGGACGAGCTGCGTTTGGTAAGGCACAGTGGGCGCTTCGTAGAGAGGCACAGTGGGTGCTACGTAGAATGGCTCGGCGCAGCCATCTATGGCGAGACGTGGTGTGCAGATAGGTACCCCCAGCCTCGACGTCCTGTCGAGTCGTTCAGCGGGATCGGGTGCCATTCAAGGCACTCGCTCTAGACCCGCTTCACCCATCCATGGCGCATCGTTTGAGCCTTGATGTAACCCCGGCCCAGCCATCCCTGGCTGGTCGTTCGCCACCAGCAGCGTGCCTTAATGGTACCCAGCATTGACCCCTAGCAGCTGCACGCTTGAGGTCACGCAGAGCCGCATTCGAATTGATCAGAGCTTCCCTAGCCTGCATTATTTATGAAGGCGGCCACCCATCGCCAGATACTTCAGTAAAAACATATGCTTGAGTACAATCATGAGCATACCGGAAATCACCACCGTGGTCTTTTCACTACCAGGACGGATCTGGCGTTGCATCTTGAGCGATCAACCTTGAACCGTAGCCATTGCTACGCTTCTGCGGCTGATAGCCCAACCTGCTTAGCCAGATTCGCCCTGCCAGCGAACCTTCATGAATAATGCAGGCTAGCTGCTCGAGCCTTTGGAAATGCTGTGACAAAGACGCCAACTGAGGTCGGCCCACAATCCTGTCAATGCAGGTAAACTACCCGGCTATCGACTTTGCTGTTGCGCAGCTTGTGGTCAGGCCAACACAAACACAGGACCGACTTTTCGATGAGCCCAGACACATTACCTTTTTTCGTCAACTTCGACCCGGTCGCCCTGCAACTGGGACCGCTGGCTATCCGCTGGTATGGCTTGATGTATCTGTTGTCATTCGCCGCCTTCTGGTGGTTGGGCTCGGTTCGCGCCAGACAAGATGGCTCCGGCTGGACCTCGGAACAGGTCAACGATTTCTTGTTCTACGGAGCGCTCGGCGTCATTCTTGGCGGGCGTATCGGCTATGTCCTGTTTTATGATTTTGCCAATGTCATTGCCGAGCCATTGCGCGCACTACGAATCTGGGAAGGCGGCATGTCGTTTCATGGCGGCATGCTCGGTGTTGGCGCTGCAGTTTGGTGGTATGCGCGCCGAACAGGTCGCAAATTCTTTGATGTCACCGACTTCATCATTCCAATGGTGCCTATTGGTCTGGCGCTGGGACGGGTCGGCAACTTCATCGGTGGTGAGCTTTGGGGTCGGCTGTCAGATGCCCCCTGGGCGGTAATCTTTCCGAATGCCATCATGCATGATGGCTGGCAATCGACCGCCTTGTACCAGCAGTACCTGACCGGTGAATTGAACCACCTGACAAGACACCCTTCGCAGCTGTATCAGGCGGCGCTGGAGGGGGTGCTGCTGTTCATCGTGGTGTGGTGGTACTCGTCGAAGCCAAGGCCACGTATGGCGGTGACAGGGTTATTTTTGATCGGATACGGCGTGGCGCGTCTGCTGGTTGAACAGTTCCGACAACCTGATGCCCACTTGAACTTCATCGCTTTCGATTGGTTAACCATGGGTCAGGCGTTGTCCATTCCCATGGTGCTGGCCGGCGTTGTGATGATGGTGGTGGCCTACAGGAGGCAAGGCGAATGAGAGCGTATCTGGATCTAATGCAGCGAATCCTCGATCAGGGTACGCGCAAGGAAGACCGCACGGGCACTGGAACACTCAGCGTTTTTGGTCACCAGATGCGCTTTGATCTGGCCGACGGTTTTCCTATGGTGACCACCAAGAAGCTGCATTTGCGATCGATCATTCATGAGCTGTTGTGGTTCTTAAGTGGCGATACCAACATTGGCTACCTTCGCGACAACAAGGTCACGATCTGGGATGAGTGGGCCGATGAAAATGGCGACCTGGGTCCAGTTTACGGCGGACAGTGGCGCTCATGGCCAGATTATGACGGCGGCCACATCGACCAGGTCACGCGGGTACTGACCGATCTTCAATCCAACCCTGACTCGCGCCGGCATATTGTCAGCGCCTGGAATGTTGCGCTGGTCGATCAGATGGCCTTGCCGCCCTGTCATTCGCTGTTCCAGTTCTATGTGGCCGACGGCAAACTTAGTTGTCAGCTGTACCAAAGAAGTGCGGATGTCTTCCTTGGCGTACCGTTCAATATCGCAAGCTACGCGCTGCTCACGCACATGATCGCTCAGGTTTGTGGCCTTGCAGTGGGTGATTTCGTGCATACCTTTGGTGACGCTCACCTGTACTTGAATCATTTGGAGCAAACGCGTCTACAACTGTCCCGCGACCCGTATCCGCTGCCGACCTTGCATTTAAATCCTGCCATAGACGACCTGTTCGCCTTTCGCTATGAGGATATTGAAGTACGGGATTACCAGTCGCACCCGGTGATCAAGGCGCCGATCTCGGTATGAAGACCTTAACGCTGGTTGTGGCCATGGATCTGCAGCGCGCCATTGGTCGCGACAATCAACTGCCGTGGCACCTGCGTGACGATCTGAAGCACTTCAAATCGGTGACCATGGGCAAGCCCATTTTGATGGGACGTAAAACCTACGACTCGATCGGGCGACCGCTGCCGGGCAGGCAAAACATTGTCCTCAGTCGCAACAGCCAGTTGCGCCTGCAGGGTGTCGATGTCGTCAACTCCGTTTCCGATGCCTTGCGAACTGCTGAGGGTGATGAGGTGATGGTGATCGGCGGTGCCCAGATTTACCAGGCAACGCTGCCGTTCGCTCGACGCATCTGGCGCACCACAGTGCAAACTGAAGTGGCAGGTGCGGATGCCTGGTTCCCCCGCTTGATCGACTCCGACTGGGCCGACCATCATGAGGCTAGCTTTGACGTCGGTGAGCACAACGATCACGCTTTCACGATTGATAGACTGGAACGCATCACCGACGATTTGAAAAGCTGATTCCAGGCGAGCAACGCTCGTCTCATTCACCTCCTATTCTCATTGTGTTTGCTTCCTGAAGCGGATGACTATCCGCGGGGCTCGCTAACACGAGCTTGAAAGATAGAACACTAGGAGAAAAGGAGGGCCGGTGAGGGCTGCGGTCGCAACTTTGGGCTTCATCGGCAAACGATTTACAGCCTAAGATCAATGCCCGGCATTACGGCCCAAAATCGAAATCCCTGTCATTGTTGATAACAACGAGCAATGCTCGTCTCATTGATCTCCTTTTCTCATTGTGCCCATTTAAAGGTGGGCGTCGCCCGTTCTTTGCGCGTTGCGCCATAAGAAGAATATGCACAATGAGAGAACGAGGTTAATGAGGGCTGCTAACGCAGCGTTATAAGTCTCTGAAAAAGCGTCAGAATGACGGTCTCCAACCCAGCCACTCACGTCATTCCGGGCGGTGTCATTCCGGGCCTGGACCCATCTTTAGAATACGAACAGTGTTCGCCTCACCGGCCCTCTTAAGTCTCCAGTGTTCATTTTCGATAGTGCGCAGCTGCGCACGTGTGTGGATCCCGGATCAAGTCCGGGATGACGAGTGACAAGCCGGGATGACGAGTGGACAAGCCGGGATGACGACGGAGGAAATTGCGGCGAATCGTACATGGTGCCACCGGCAGTATCGACCAGTTCGGCAAGCTCGCTAGAGGTCGTCCACGATTAGCCATCCGTGGCTAACGCGGACACGGGTTTCAAGGAGCGCGGTCAGTGAAACCCCTCATTTCCAGTAACTTGAAAATGGCTGGCACTTCCGTGTGCCAGGGCGAGCGCGTCAAAACACCTATCTGTGGACGCGCTCTCGCAAGAGGTCGTCCACGATTAGCCATTCATGGCTAACGCGGACACGAACTTTCAGAAGCGTGGTTATGAAAGTTCTTCATTTTCAATGGCTTGAAAATGCCGGTCCATCCGTGGACCGGTCGAGCTGGTCCAGAAACCTAAACTGTGGACGCGCTCTAGCTAGGGTTTGCGTCGTACCGCAACCGGGACCTGGCACACATCCAAAACGGGCGGCGGCTTGAACAGGAACCATTCGTTGGCGCGTTCGCGACGATCATGCAGCATTTTCTCGAAATCGGCGTGGTGCGTGTTGATCACCTGATAATCGATACGCTCTTCGTCCAGCAAGTCAGAAGCCAGCTTCACCTGGCTGATTGCGGTGCGCTGTGAGGGCGACTCAATGACGCCACCCTTGTCCACCGGCCCACGCAGAACCTGTTGCACCACAGCCATGCCATCAATCACGCGCCCAAACACAGTCAGGTTGCGATCGAGATAGCGCGGCGCTTGACCAATGACGATGTAAAAATCACTGTAGCCACTGTCAGCGGCATTGCCGCGGGCCATGGCAAACGTCCCGGGACAATGAACCAGCCAGCTGGCGTCACCATCCCGAGCCACCGGAAACCCGTCCATGAATCCTGTTTCAGCGGCAAACATGTCCGGCGCTTGTACGGGCATCCATGGCCAATCGGCATTCCAGGGTCGTTCGAACTCGGCTATTAGAGGTTCGCGCTCGGCACCGATTTCGTCGCTGATATCGCTGCCATCACCGGCCTGAGCAACAAAGCCATCGATGACTCGATAGAAGGTCAGACCATCGTAGAAGCCGTCTTGGACCAGTTGTTTGAAATGAGCCACTGTTTGTTCGGCGAACCGGTCATTGAGTTCAACCACGACGCGACCATCAGGCGTATCGATGTAAATCAATTTGCTGGCGTCGACATCACGCCACTGACTATCAGATGCTTGTGAAGCAGATGCCAGGCCAAGCAGTGCAAGCAGCAAGGCGGTATATGGAATTTGCATCGTTGTGCCCTCTCAAATTGTTCGTTCGCTATGGTACCTTGCAGCAATGAAAAAGATACTCAGTGTATTGATGCTGTGCCTGTCTCTGGCAGCGCATGGCGAATCAACCATCGAAATTATCGCCTTTCGCCACGCCGAAAAACTCAGTGGTGATGATCCCGGCTTGACTGAACAGGGCGCGGCGCGTGCCGCAAAGTTGGCGCCGTATTTGGCTACCTACAGTCCAACGCACTTGTACAGCACCGACTACGCACGCACCCAGGCCACCATTGCGCCATTGTCCGACGCGACCGGTTTGGATGTCGCGTCATACGACCCTCGCCAGCTCCAGGCACTTGCCGATCAGCTGCGTAATACGCCAGGCGTGCACGTGGTGTCCGGACACAGCAACACCACACCACAGTTGGTCGCCGCCCTGGGTGGCGATCCAGGCGAGGGCATCAGCGAAGATTACTATGATGCGCTCTATGTGGTCAGGATCTGCGGCGATAAGGTGACGACGGAGCGGCTGGACCAGTCCAGGCTGTTGCAACAATGACCGCCGCAATGACGCCTGCGACCATGGTGCGCAAAACCTTTCCGGTGGGCCCCTTGCAATGCAACTGCACGGTGCTTGGCGATTCGAGTACTGGCAAAGGCTATGTGTTTGATCCAGGCGGCGACCCCGACTTGATCATGCAGGCGGTGGCTGAACTGGGCCTGACCATACATGCATTGATCCACACGCATGCGCATAGGGAAGCTATGAACAATTCGAATGCGGCTCTGCTTGACCTGAAACGTGCAGCTGCTAGGCGCATTCCGTAGGTAATGGCCGTAGCCCTTGGCAAGGGATGGAACAACGCAGATGTGCGCTTCAGGCCAAGCCCTACGGGGCCTGCAGAGCAGCCCGCACTCTTCGTTAACCATTCTCACCAGGCAGTGAGCATGCTTTCGAATGGAGGCCTCGATTGCAAGCTGCTCTGTAGGCCAGAACCATATTCGAAATGATCATAGCTTCCCTCAACCATTTTTTGGCGTCAGGCGAAATCAGGAAGCGCACGGGTGCGACCATCCACCTGCATAAAAACGACAAGCCTTTATGGGAGCATCTGGAAACACAGTGTCAGATGTTCGGTGTTCCCTACTCGCCGGTGCCTGATCCGGATCACTGGCTCAGCGATGATCAGGACTTGCATCACTGCTCGGGCGTTTGTATGCACACGCCGGGTCATACGCCTGGGTCGATGAGCTTTTACTTTGCAGAGCATCAACTCCTGATTGCAGGCGATACCTTGTTCAAGAACTCGATTGGTCGAACCGACCTTTGGGGCGGAGACGCGCAGCAGATAAAGCGATCCATCAAGGATCGAATTTACCGTCTCGACGAGGAAGTCGTGGTGATCACCGGCCATGGACCGGAGACCTCCATTGGCCACGAGCTTCGGCACAACCAGTTCGTGCGAGCATAAAAAAAACGGCTCGATATCGCGTCGAGCCGTTGTTTGGTTAGGGTGCGCAGCGCGTGCCGCGCCTACTTTTATTTACATTTTCGACTGTTGGTAATTCTGCAAGCCGACGCGCTTGATCAGGCTCAGTTGCGTCTCCAGCCAGTCAACGTGCTCTTCCTCTGATTCAAGGATTTCTTCCAGCAATTCACGACTGACGAAGTCACCGACCTTTTCGCAATGACGAATGCCCTCCTTCAGGGTAGGCAGCGCATCCATCTCCAATGCCAGGTCATTGTTGAACATCTCTTCGACATCTTCACCGATCCTCAACTTGCCGAGGTTTTGCAGGTTCGGCAACCCTTCCAGAAACAAGATGCGTTCAACCAGCTTGTCGGCATGCTTCATCTCATCGATGGATTCCTCATGCTCGTGTTCAGCCAGCTCTTTCAGGCCCCAGTCGGCGAGCATCTTGGCATGCAGGAAGTATTGGTTGATGGCGACCAGTTCGTTGTAAAGAGCGCGGTTCAGGTGCTCGATTACACCGTCTTCAGATTTCATCTACACAATTCCATTTTCAATGCTAAACAGCCCGTAGGTTAAGCGTTTTTCGATCAACATGTCGAAACGCAAATCGTTCTTGTTATGAAGTGCAATGGTGTGCGGTGGCCGCGTTGTGCCTGAGGTGGGGGGGATCGGGTGAGGTAGGTGAGGGTTGGAGTTGGCGTCCATGCCGCAGCCTTTGTCCTTCGTACGGAGCCCCAGCCTCACCATCCATGGTGAGTCGTTCGCCGCCCGCCGAGTGCCTTTGGGCACTGAGCGTGACCAAGGTAGGTGAGGGTTGGAGTTGGCGTCCATGCCGCAGCCTTTGAGCCTCAATGTAACCCC
>BQJN01000161.1 GCA_021604725.1 Lysobacteraceae bacterium
GGAATTGCTTCGAGATTGAGCCGATTCGATAAACGCTGTCGACACCCGCGGCAACCTCGTTTTCGACATCGGCAAAACCGAACCCGCTCATCAATAGTGGCCTGTTGCCGATCACTATGGCAACAGAAGTCGCAGGCACCGAAGGCGATGCGACGGCGTCGCGAACGGTGCTTTCGAGGCGCTCGAAAACGGGGCCTACTGGCTCAACTTGACTCGTTTCGAGGGGGTCCTGCAGCGCCTCCTTGAGCTGCTCGCTTTGTGGAAAGCGCTGGAGCCCGCGTCGGCGCACAGCGGTGGCCTCTGCTTCCATTTCGCTGCGATCGTACAGCTTGGCCAATAGAAGGTAAGGATCGACCATCGCCGGACTTTGCCCCGACTCTTGCACGTCGATGACCGCCTTCAGGTGTTCGATCGCTTCATCGCCGCGCCCCAGAAACGGCGGCATGTTGTATAGCAGCTCAGCCAAAAACCAGCGCGGCTGCCAATTTTCGGGGTCCAGTTTATGCGCAATGGTCAACTGCTCCTCAATCTGGCCGCTGAGGCGCATTTGTCCCATCATGCCAGCGAAGCCGATCTTGCATTGCATCATCGCCAGAGCCATACCGATGCGAGCCTCAACTTCATTGTCGCCATTGGCGATAGCCGCCTGAAACTCGGCAATCGCAACGTCGGCGTATTGGTTGGCCTCCGACTCCACGTTTCGGGCGGCGGCGCGACCACAATCGGCCAGGGCCTGCTGGCCGGAAGCCATTGGATCGGCCGCAATCGGCAAGGAAACAGCCAAAAACATACAAATAGTCAGTCTTTTCACAAGGTTTACCTCGAAGCAGTGAACTTGTGCCCAGTATCGACTTATCCCTGGTTCGCCTGCAGGTGCGACGCCGCACCTTTTAGGTCATGAGTTGGCATGACTTTGGTCCTACTGGCCCCGCTTCACGCCGCATTGACGGCCGCTTGGTCTATACTCTGCGGTCGTTTTAGCTGGGAGTTACGGGGCGTGACGGAAAATAACGGCGGCGCGAGCGCGCAACAAATACCTGACAATCGTATGACGCGCTTTCTTAAAGTGGTGGAAGCGTTGGGCAATGCCTTGCCGCACCCAGTCACCTTGTTTGCGCTGTTTGCCTTTGGCGTCATCCTGCTATCCGGGATACTGGGTTGGCTGGATATCTCGGTCGCCGACCCACGTCCGGTAGGGGCCAAAGGGCGAGCGGACAACGGCTTGATCGAAGTGATCAGCCTGATGAACGCCGAGGGGTTGCGCATGATTGTGCTCAACCTGGTCACCAACTTCACCAGTTTTGTGCCGCTGGGCACGGTGCTGGTCGCCCTGCTCGGCGTCGGCGTTGCCGAGAAGTCGGGGCTGTTGACCGCAGTGATCCGCTCCATCGTGCTCAATGCCGCACCAAAGATCGTCACCATCGCCATTGTTTTCGCTGGCGTTATTTCCAATACCGCATCGGAGATGGGCTACGTGGTGCTGGTACCGTTGGCAGCGGTGGTCTATATGTCGCTGGGCCGCCACCCGTTGGCGGGGCTTGCAGCAGCATTTGCAGGGGTATCGGGCGGCTACAGTGCGAACTTGTTGCTGGGTACCGTCGACCCGCTACTGGCTGGCATCACCGAGGAGGCGGCACGCCTGATCGACCCCACCTACGTCGTCGATGCCAGCGCCAACTGGTATTTCATGATTGGCAGCACCTTCCTGATTACAACCGTGGCCAGTTTCGTCAGCCTGAAGATTGTCGAGCCGGCACTCGGGCCTTACAACCCAGCCGAAGCCAACCTGGATGACGAAGACGAACACCGACTCGACCCACTGAGCGACACAGAACGCAAGGCACTGCGTTCGGCGGGCATTGCTGCTGTGCTGATGATCATAGGTATCGCTTTGCTGGTGGTTCCAGAAGGCGCGGTGTTGCGCAATCCGGAAACGGGCCTGATCAAAGGCTCACCTTTCTTGAAGGGTATCGTTGCGCTGATCTTTGTGTTCTTCCTGGTGCCTGGTGTGGTGTATGGACGCGTGGTCGGCACCATGCGCAACGATCGCGACGTTATCAATGCCATGGCCGATGCCATGCGCACACTTGGCCTGTACATCGTGCTGGTATTTTTCGCGGCCCAATTCGTCAAGTTCTTCGCCTGGACCAACCTTGGAGCGGTCACCGCTGTCACCGGGGCCAACTTCCTGGAGAGTATTGGCCTGACCGGTCCGATCCTGTTTTTCTTCTTTATCGTTATCTGTGGTTTTATCAACCTGATGCTCGGATCTGCATCCGCGCAGTGGGCAGTCACGGCACCCATCTTCGTACCAATGCTGATGCTGGTCGGTTATGCGCCGGAAGTGATTCAGGCGGCCTATCGCATTGGCGATTCGACCACCAATATCATCACCCCGATGATGAGCTATTTTGGGTTGATCATGGCCTTTGCCGCGCGTTACGTGCCCAAGGCAGGGATAGGCACGTTGATCGCGATGATGCTGCCCTATTCGGTGGCCTTCCTGATCTTCTGGAGCAGCTTCTTCTTTATCTGGGTGTTTGCGCTCGGTCTGCCGGTCGGTCCGTCAACACCCACCTACTACGGCGCTGGCTAATAGCACATGTTGCGTCGCAGCCAACAGAATTCCTTATTCACCAGCATGGAGACAAGATCCTTGAAGCCCATGATCTTTGCCACTTTGGCGTTGACGCTGGCATGGGCCACCCATGCCGAGCAAACCTTTGAATTCGCTGCCTTTGAAATGCCCGCCGATGGACGCATTGTTGTCCCGGTTGCTGAAGGCGAGGCCCTGAGTGGGCTGGCGTTAACCATCGATCAGCGAACCAACGGAGCGCTTTCGGCCGCAGCTGCTGAAGCCGCCTTCACCGGAGCCATCGATACTACGCTGACCACCTATGGCGTATTGCCCTACAGCCGCGTTGATTTGATCGGTGTTGGCTCGGATGGCATCGACCGCGTCGGCGCCGAAAACTTTGGTGGACAGGCTGCCGCACTGCTGGCGGGTACCGAAAACGGCACCGTCCAAATATTGTGGCCGGCGGAAGTCTCAAGCAGCGATGCGACCGCAGCGCGCGTAGCTTTCGGCTACAAGCTGCGCAGTTACAAGTTTGATAAATACCAGGCGGAAAAAATCGATCGCGAGACCCTGCCAACGATTCGCTTGCTGACCGATGACGGCTCCCGGAAGCAATTTGAAGATGATCTATCACACCTGGCCGATGCCGTATATTTCGCTCGCGACATGAGTTCTGAGCCGGCTAACATCATCTATCCGCAATCGTTTGTTGACCGCGCTGCCGAGTTATTCAAAGGTGTCGATAACGTACGCATTCGCGTCCTCGATGAAGAAGATCTGCAGGAACTGGGGATGGGTGCACACTGGGGCGTTGGCAAAGGATCATCGCGTCCACCGCGCCTGCTGGTCATTGAATACCTGGCTGGTGGCGACAAGCCCACTGTGGTGCTGGCCGGCAAAGGGATCACCTTTGATACCGGCGGCATTTCACTCAAAGACAACGAAAACATGTGGAAGATGAAAGGTGATCTCGGCGGGGCCGGTGTGGTGACTGGTACGGTATTGGCTGCAGCACGACGTGGCGCGCCGGTGAACGTGGTTGCGCTTGCAGCATTGGCCGAGAATATGCCCTCCGGGACCGCCACGCGTCCTGGCGATGTACTCACCACCATGTCAGGCATCACTGTTGAGATTGGTTCGACCGACGCGGAAGGCCGACTGGTATTGTCAGACGCGGTGTACTACGGACAAGCCACCTATGAGCCCGATGTATTGATTGATGTGGCCACACTCACCGGTTCAGTTGGTCGAGCGTTGGGCGATGAGTATGCTGGTATCTTCGGCCGACATGACGAGCTGATCGAGAAGCTCTCAGCCGCCTCCACTGCCGCTGGCGAAGCGGTCTGGCGATTGCCGCTGGATGACTCGCACTTCGAGCAGATCAAGTCAAAGTACGGCGATATCGTAAATAGCGGCGCTGGCAGCCCAGGGGCCAGTGTAGGTGCAGCCTTTATCGGCTCCTTCGTTTCCGAAGACCAGGTTTGGGCGCATTTCGACATCGCTGGCGTCGACTACCTGGAAGCGGACCAACCCACCGTGCCCATGGGCTACTCGGGTTGGGGTGTCCGCACGCTGGATGAGTACCTGCGCCGACATCATCAATAGGGTGTCGGTATGCATCGCTACGCCCTGGGTGCTCTTGTATTGGCGGTTTATAGCCTGATGAGCGAGGCTACAGAAATGCAAGACAAGCTCCCGTTGATCACCGAATTCACCACATCCAGTCCAGACCTGGGCTGGTTTGTGGTCAACGACAACGTCATGGGTGGGCGCAGCGACGGTGGCTTCAAGCTTGAAAATGGTCGCTTGTTGTTTTCTGGAAGCACCAACACCAACGGTGGCGGCTTCAGCTCCATTCGCAGCGCGCCGGTGGAGCTGGATTTGTCGATATATGCTGGCCTGCGATTGAACGTTATCGGCGATGGTCGACGATATACCTGGCGACTCACCACCAATGCGCGCTGGCGTGACAGGCAGGTCGCCTACTGGGCCGATTTCGATACCACCAAAGGCGAAATGATCACGGTCGACATTCCGTTTACCAACTTCGTGCCGAGGTTTAGGGGTTCCCGGCTTGACGGGCCTGACCTCAATGCCGGTGAGGTCACCTCCATGGGCTTGATGATCTATGACAACCTTGATGGGCCCTTCGAGCTGAGAATCGATAGCGTACAAGCCTGGAAATAGACCGACGCTCGCTCGGGCACACTAACCGGCTGCAGCCTGCCGCGGCGTCTGCTCCTGACAGATCGCCTTTGAATCCGATGCGGTCAGCGGTTCCCTGAGCAACAAACAATAGTGCGGCGCGCCTGCGCTGTGCTCTGCTGAAAAGTGCGCACAATCGCGGCACATCCCGAACGGACGGCGACCTTGTTTCGTCAGTTGAGTGGTCAATAGGCGTCGCAGCCCTTCATTCAGGCCGGCACGCTGCGAACCAGATAAAGCCTCGATAGTCTCTGCCAAATCCAGCAATGGATCACTGCTCAACAATTGCTCCGCCAAAGTAGTTAGGGCGAGAACGTTTTTGCGACGGTCTTTTGGGTCGCTCTCATTGCTGACAAGCCCCTTGCCTTCAAGTGCTTTGACCGTCTGCGAGACAGTCCCCTTGGTTGAGCCAAGAAAAGCCGTCAATGCAGCAGACGTTCGAGAGAATCGATTCGCTCGCTGAAGATAACGCAATGTCTCCCAGTGCACGGGCAACAGCCCCGATGCGTGCGCTTTGGAACTGATCAGGCGGCCCATCCTGTCAAGCAGTTCAATCGTCTTGTCGGCGTCGAGGCGTTGCATGCGATTTAATGTATCGACTCAAAACAACTATTGCAAGGCTCGGTTAAGCTTGCTATATTTCGTATCGACTCGAAACATTATTGGAGATTTAACCATGAATAGACCCGCTTTATTGACCGCATTGCTCACCTTGAGCGCTGGCGTACAAGCCCATGGCATCGATAGCGAAACAAATACCGACAAGATCCCGGCATTTGACATCACCAAGGCACAGGCCAGCAGCGACGGCCGTGTGACCACCTTCATCATGGAACTGGCCGGCACTGCCGGCAGCGTCAAACCGAAGCCCATTGGTCAGCTGACCGGCGCCAAGGTCCAGTCCTATGTCTGGCCAACCAGCCTCGACCCCTCCGTAGTGGGTTTTGATTCGGCATCTGGAATACTCTCGCTGGCCATCACCGCCCACCCCGATTTTGACGACACCCCGCTGTTCGACGAGAACAACGATGGCGATCCTGCCAACGATGGCGCCAACTGGCACTCGCATTGGGTGGTTCTGGTCAAAGACGAACAATGTGGCGCGGGCTTGAAGGTGCGCGATGTCTCGCCCGGCGTTGATCTGCTACCCGCCACCGCCCCTTATCTGCCGATCGCTCTCGATAGCCCCGGCATGAGCCCGGTACTGCACGGAACAATGGCCAAGATCACGGTCCCGTTGAGCGATAGCGAAAACGTTTCATTTGACGCGGTCACCGCTGAACTACAGGTCAATGAACAGGGCGAAGCACCTCTGTTGTGTGTCACTGGCGTACACGATATTGCCTCGGGCGACCTTTCGCTTCCGGGCCGAGTGAGTCAGCAACCATGAAGCCGGTGATGTACGCAGCCACTGGCCTGCTGATGCCCGCCCTGCTGCTGGCCGGTGCAAGCGTCACGGCAAGCGACGTTCATGACCTGCCCTCACCAACCAGCGTGTTGGAGGCAGGTCTGATCGATATCAGCGGCGAACGTATAGGTACCGTGACAATCAAACCACTGGCAACTGGGCTGAGCGTGCACATTGCTGTTGAGGGCATTGCACCAGGCCCTCATGGCATGCACCTGCACCAGGCTGGTCGATGCGAGATCGAACAGTCATTTGCCACCGCCGGCAGCCACCTGGCGGGCGAGGGGCACGCCCACGGCTCGCACGCGGGCGACCTTCCCAACCTGATTGCCGATGCCAGCGGCAATGCTCGAACGCAAACCACAGTCGAGTCATTGTCACTGACTGACATCATCGATAGCGACGGTTCGGCATTGATCATCCACGCAAGTGGCGATGATCTTCAATCATCCCCGGGGGGTGGTGCTGGCCCACGCATCGCCTGCGCCGCGTTCACAGCTGGCAACCATACCTGACCAAGCCCTTGCTCCATGGCGCAGCCACCGTGGAGCGAGGCCACTTCAACTATAGGCACTCTCATGAATTACAAGCTCGCACCCGAAATCAACGCCAGCCACTGGCTCAACACAGACCAATCAATCACGCTGGCGTCGCTGCGTGGCAAGGTGGTGATGATCGAAGCCTTTCAAATGTTGTGTCCAGGTTGCGTCAGCCACGGTTTGCCGCAGGCACAACGGGTCGCCGATGCTTTTGGCCCGAACAAAGTCGTTGTTTTGGGTCTGCATACGGTTTTCGAGCACCACGAGGCTCAAGGCAGCGAGCAAGCCCTGGCTGCCTTTTTGCATGAGTATCAAGTGACCTTCCCGGTCGCCATCGACCA
>BQJN01000162.1 GCA_021604725.1 Lysobacteraceae bacterium
CGAAATATTGAGCCTGGTTGGCGGCTCGGGCAGCGGAAAAACTGTGTTGCTAAATTGCATGATTGGGCTGCGTACACCGACTGGTGGAGATGTGACTGTACTGGGCCAACCGCTAACAGGGTCGCTTCGGGAGCGGCAGAAGAGTCTGCGCGGCAACACCGGCGTACTGTTTCAACACGGCGCCCTGTTTACCGCATTGAGTGTCGCAGAAAATGTCGCCTTCCCGATTCGAGAACTGCATACCTTGCCGCCCGATATTGAACGCGAGTTGGTCAAGCTGAAGCTCGCCGATGCTGGTCTGCAGCCGGCAGATGGAGCCAAGATGCCAGCCGAACTGTCTGGTGGCATGGTCAAACGAGCGGCACTGGCCCGTGCGTTGGTACTCGACCCTTCTTTGTTGTATCTGGATGAGCCAACATCGGGGCTTGACCCGGTCTCAGCACGCGCCTTTGTCGACCTGGTCAGGGCCACTTCTCAATCTCAGGATTTGACGGTGGTGATGGTGACCCATGACGTCGCTACGGTAAAAGCGCTGAGCGACCGAGTAGCCGTCCTCGCCGATCGCAAAATCGTGGCCCTTGGCACGGTTGCGGAAGTGATGCGAGTTGACCATCCTTTCATAAGGACCTTTTTCGAACTCGACATACCGACACACATCGCGCCGCAACCAGACGAGGTTATAGATCGTGGAACCTGATTCGTTCGCACTACGCACTGGCCTGTTCATACTGATCACCGCAGCACTATTGGCCGCTACCGTGGTGCTGTTCACCCGTTCGCAGATGGCGACCACTCAGTATCAGGTTCTGACCGAAGGCTCTGTCAGTGGATTGGATGTGCAATCGCGGGTCTACTACAAAGGCGTCGAAGTAGGGACAGTCACTGACATTTCATTCCAGGCCGATAACTACAACGTTGTTCGAATCCTGATCGACATCGACGAACGCATCCCGCTGGGCGAGAACACTTTCGCCCAACTATCACTGCGCGGGATCACCGGTGAGTACGACCTGACCCTGGACAATGACGGCCCTTTGGGCAAGCCCATCAGCCGCTCTGCAGGCCAGCCCGCCAACATACCGATGAAAGCCGAATACATCGCCCAACTTGGCGAGACCCTGGCTGGAGCCTTGGATGAGATGCGTGGCCTGGCGCAAAACCTTCGTCAATTGACCGAAAACGAAAACCGCGACAAAGTGTCCACGCTGCTGGACTCGCTCAACTCGGCGGCGCTCAGTCTCGATCAGCTCGGCGGCAGAATCGACCAGACACTGGACGAGGTGGTTCCAGCCGTGAACTCATTCTCCCGCGCAATGGATGGTATTGATGCCACCGCCCGATCGCTTGCCAACGAGACCGCTGGACTCGATCATCTGGTCAGTTCCCTGGATCAGACCATGCAGGCCTTGCACGGCCTGTTGGAAACCGCTGAAAGCGAAACCTTGAGTGACGTTGACGACACTCTGGCGACGCTGCAGACCGCATTGGTGGAGTTGGCTCGACTCAGCGAATCCTTGCAGCGCGACCCACAAAGCCTGCTACTAGGGCAGGCACCGCCTAAACTAGGGCCGGGCGAGACATTGGAGAATCCGCGATGAACGTACGTGTCCTGGCACTGCTGCTGTTTTCCGCGATCACCTGCGGTTGCCAAATCGTTCCCGACCGGTCACAGGTTACAGTTCAACTGTATGACATCGGGATACCTGAAGAGCGAACCCTGTTGCCTTGCTGTGAAGGGCAAGTGGTGCTGGCTTCGGTGCGAGCAGCCCCCATGCTGAAGAGCCAGAACATGTGGTACAGAATGGGTTCCGACTCCATGAAACCATCCACCTACGCTGTCAGCCGCTGGGTAGCCAACCCCGCATCACTGATTGAGCAGTACGTGCGCATCGCTTTGGGTGTTGCCGAATCGGAACGATTTGACGGCGCGCCCTACCGCATGGATATAAAGCTCGAAGCCATGGAGCAACAGTTCCATAACGGTGGTTCAACGGCTGTCTTGATTGTCTCAGTCACACTTTCGCGAACATCCGATCGCAGCGTGGTCGAAAACGAAGTTTTTCGTTTGAGTGAACCAACAGATAGTGCCGACCCACTGGGTGGCGCCGAGGCGCAAGCTCGATTGGCATCGCTGCTGGTCGATCAGCTACAACGCTGGATGTGTGATGCTGTCGAATAGGTTTGGCTGCAAGATCAAGTGACGCACCAAGACAGCAAAACGGTACGCAAAGCCATTCGCTTCGGAATATGGACGCTGTACCCAGACCAAGCCATGCTGGTGTCTGATTCGGTCCAGGCAGTGCAGCTCGAAAACAAACAGCTGCAGGTCCTACTGCAGTTAGTGGCCGCAGCAGGCCAGGTTGTTTCCAAACAGGTCTTGTTGGATCAGGTTTGGGCCAATCGCGTGGTGGGCGACGACGTACTGGCGGTCGCAATCAGCCATATTCGCAAAGCGCTCGGCGATAATGCGCGCAGCCCACACTGGATCAAGACCTTGCCAGGCCAGGGTTATCAATTCATTGGCCCAATCGATCGCGTCGAGCAGACCAAGGCTCGGTCCATATTGGATGGCAAAACCGACTGGCCTGCAGAACCGACAACAATCCATCGTGGTTCGGCAATGGTCGTTGCAATGGTGGCCTTTTTGCTGTTTCTAGCGACTGTTTTCCTGCTGCACTTACGCACCACTGACGAGACCTTGTCAGGTCAAGACCTGTTACAAAGTGATCAGCTTGGCGACTGGCAGCAGGCTCTAACTATCTTCGAAAACCGAGTTGAAGCCGACCCCAGTGATGCCGAAGCCTACATTGGCCAAGCCCGAGCACAACTTCTGATCCTGAGTGACAGGCCGCAGTTACTGCACCACTCCAGCGATGAAATACTGGCGCTGATCGACAAGGCGATCGCACTGCGTCCAAACTCGGCAGCACTGCACCAGTTTATGGCCAGGACCCAATTTCTGGTGGCCTGGGATATCGAAGCGGCTGAGGCGTCATTTGAAACGGCACTTGCACTCGACTCGGAGTCTGCCGATATCCATCTAGCCTACGCCCAACTGCTGCTGGCCAAGGGTGAATTTGCTGGTGCCAGCGCCGCGCTGGATGCGGCACGCAATCTCAATCCGCAAAACTGGGCCTCACCGGTTGCGGCATGGATTTACAACATGCAAGAACGTTATGACCTTGCCACCCTTGAACTGGAGAAGCTGCTTGCGCTCAGACCCGATACGCTGGAGTACCACATTTCCGCGCAATCCATTTTTGAGAACTCCGGTCATCCACAACGCGCATTTGAGCACCTGAAACGAACGCTTGAGATGAAACGGTTTGATGCAACGACCGTAGCCGAGGCCCAAAGTGCCTTCGATCGAGATGGTTTGCCTGGTGTCTATCACTGGCTGGCATTTGAGCGGTCGGAAACAACAGATATAGGTCAATACCGTCCGCCGCTGTCGTTGGCCAGGTACGCGCTGAAGGCCGGGGATAAGCAGGCCGCGCTGGCCCATCTGCAACAGGCGCTAGAGCAACGGCAGTATCAACTTCTTTGGTTGGCGATCGACCCGGCCTACAAGCCACTGCGTGGCTCGCCCGCCTTTCAGGCGATCGTCGAAAACATCAGATCGGGTGGCCTTAACAATTCTTAAGCCCCGACTTAAGGACATCTAATCCATTGCTGTGGACTCTGTTGGCTCATTTCGACTATGGAGTCTTGAGCATGAATCGACACCTTCTGCTGCTTGTTGCCGTGCTTTCGGCCTGCCCCATCCCACCTGCCACCGCCATGGACAAGCTGTGGGAGAAACAACTGGACGGCGAAATTGCTGGTGCACCCATTCAGTTCCACGACAGCCTGCTGGTCGGTGCCGGACAGACCCTGTTACGCATTGAAGAAAATGGCGAAAAGCGTTGGCGCAAGCCACTAGCTGCCATCACTCGGGCCGCATTGGCCGCAGACGATGAACACATCTATGTCCATACCGAGCAAGGCCTGGTTGCCTTCGATGCGAATGGCGACCGGGTCTGGACCTACGCCGCTGAGGACGCCGGACCGCAAGTCGATGGACGCTATTGGGGCTGGGGTGAGGGCCTGTTTACCGATGCCTGGGCCTGGTATCGCTCGGCACCAGTGATCGACAGTGGCAGCATTATCTTTGGCAATAGTGCTGGCCTGCATGCCGTCAATGCCAACACCGGTGAGCTGCAATGGCATGCCACGATGGGGGCGGTGACTGGAACGCCGGTCGTCACTGGTGGCGGTATCATTGTCGGCAGTTGGGACAACTTTATCTACAAACTGGACCGTGCAAGCGGTGAAGTGATCTGGACAACCGAAGCCTTGTTGCCGCGTGGCCCTTACCCGGGCTGGGCCGGTTGGAATGGATTCCACGTATCACCGGTGGTATATGAAAACACAGTCATTGCCGGCACACGCGGCACCTACCTGTACGGCCTGGACCTTGAGACTGGGACCGAAAAATGGAGCATCAAAGCCGGTACCAGTTGGCTCGGGTCGGCCGCCGTCGTTAGCAACGGTACCGCCTACGCTGGCTTGTCAGATGGTCAGGCAGTGATTGGCGTTAATTTGGCAGGAGGTAACCAGTCTTTCTTTCTACCCACCCCGGGCCTGGTTTTCGCAACGCCCTTGGTACACGGGTACAAGCTAATTGTTGGCACGCTGTTTGGGGAGTTGTTGGTGTTCGATCTGAGCCAATCCAGCCTGTTACATCAGATCAAAATTCATGACAATGAAAGGTCGTATCGCGACTACCTGGCGCAGACCCCAGACGAAGATGACTTGTCGGCCTATGACCGCAGTGTCTCCTCACTGAAAACGATGAAAGGTGAACTGCACAGCATTCTTTCTATGACCATTGTTGACGATCAACTGCTGGTGGGAACTGCCTCCGGCCGATTGATCGCATACGCCTTGCCGTGACGGCTAGTGAGGTTCACCGCAGCACGATGGCTGCGGCGAACCGTATAATCACCGGTCGAAGTCTTCGGGCATGGCGCCTTGTCGAACCTCAACATCGTCATTAAGGTTTCTTAGCGTAAGGACCGCACCGCCTTGACCCAGCTCGGCCACCGACCATGCGTCATTGCCGTCCTGGCTGGACACAAACTCCACTGGCAGGTCGGTGCGGATATCGCCCCACCGCGCTTGCGCCCGAACGGTCATGTCAGGCGAACCTGTCAACCATACAACGACCGGGCCATTGGCCGCGGAGACGGCCGAATCAGCAGACAAGGTATCGCCAACAAACTCGACGATGGCGGCACCACTCATGGCCGTCACCGACACCGGACCGGATTGCTTGGTTAGCGTCACATCACCCGCCGCCACCCAGGCATTGAATGGCGAAGCCCAGCCGTCGCCCTCGACACTGCCATCGAAGTTGACCCGAATTTCGGGGTGCAGAAAAGCCGGCGCACTGATGCGCATCCGACAAGCACCCACCGCCTCATCTGCCTTGAGCATGATCTTTTCGTCGTTGCGCGACAGCAAGGGAACGCGCTGTGACGCGACGCTGCGCAGGCCGTCGCGATCAGCCGGCGGCTGGGGGGCCTGACAAGAATAGTCGACAGTCAAATCAGTGCCTGAAGTCGGTATCAACTCGATATTCGCTTGCCAGGTGGTGACAATTAGTCGTTCGCCATCCGCGGCGTCGACGGTCACCACTTCGGCGGAGGCCTCAACGAGGCAAAGGATCGTGGTAGCGGCTATCAGCTGCTGTGTACGTGGTCTCATGATCAAAGTCTCCTTAGATTCGGGTATCACGGGCCCGCACCGAGGTGCGAATAAAGCCCTGGTTGTGTTTGATCTGAGCCAGGACCTTCGACTCCAGGTCCTCGTCTGCCAGCGCATGCTGGGCGAGCAAGGCGTCGATGGCGGCCAGTTGCACATTGGGGTCTCGACTGGTCAACACGACCTGCGTCACTTGCTCGGTCAGTGCGCCGGTCAAGGGTTGTTCGCGCAGCATCGACAATGCCGTTAGCTGCGCAGCAGACGAGTCAACACGAAGCAATGCCCCAATGTAGTCTGAGCGTGTTGACTCAAGTTGGTCTTGAAGTTGCATGGTCCAGCCACCGAGCAACAAGGCCAGCAAGGCCGCTGCCACTGCACCTCGGCGCCACCATGTCGGGCTGGCGACGGTCTCGAACTGCACGCGCGGGGGCGGCGCCTGATGCAAGGCCATCTCCTCCCACATGGGTTCAGCGTCCTGGCCCAGACTCTGTTGCCAAAGTGCCTTGTTTTCTTGCTCAGATGTCATGACGGTTCAACCTCTTTCTTCAACTGCTGCAGCCCGCGATGAATGCGCACGCGTGTGTTTCCCTCGGTGATCCCCAGGACCTGGGCGATTTGCGAAATGCCAAGCCCCGAGACCCGGGACAACACCACCGCCTCGCGGGTGTCTTCCGGCAAACGTTGTAGCGCACGCTCAAGGGCTTGCGATAGTTCATTGGCGATCAGCGCATTCTCGGCTGTTTCCATACCAGCATCATTGCTCTCGGTGGCTGCCTTGTTGCGGCCAGCGTGACTGAGCCAGGCGTTTCTGGCGATGGTAAATAGCCAGGGCCGCGCACCTTCACCTCGAAAACTTTGACGCGAGCGCCACGCATTGAGGAAGGTGGTTTGAAGCAAGTCGTCGGCATCAGCGTGCAGGGCACCCAGCTTGCGCAGGTAGCTGAACAGCGGCGTGGCAGTCAAAGCGTACAAGCGCTCCATCGATGTCGCATCGCCACGTGCGGCGCGTTGCATCAGGTAGTCCTCTTGAGGAACAACGCTCATGGCTTGGCAAACCGCTCAAACTGAACAGTAGATGGCCATTGGTGCCCCTCTACCAGGTCGGTGTCGGACCGCCCCAAGTAGCGCTGAAAAAAAGTCAATGCCAACGCTTTACTCAACGCCAGCCGCTGGCCCGCCACTGCGCTGCCCTCGCGAAGGGGCAAGTCTGATACGTCATTGTGGCCAAAGTTCTGCAAGGTAATGATGAACACATCGTTGCGACGACC
>BQJN01000163.1 GCA_021604725.1 Lysobacteraceae bacterium
TATTGCGCTTGCCTACGGTGCCGATGGCTTTCAAATCACTGGTCTTGTCGCCGTCGGCAAAGCCCATGTGATGCTCGCTGCCATCGCGTCGGATGTAGACATCAACTCGCGTCGACAATGCATTGACTACCGACACACCGACCCCATGCAGGCCGCCAGAAAACTCATAGTTCTTGTTGGAGAATTTGCCCCCGGCATGCAAGCGGGTCAGGATCACTTCGACGCCCGGCACGCCTTCTTCAGGGTGCAAGTCAACCGGCATGCCGCGACCGTCATCATCAACCTCGCAGCTGCCGTCTTTGTAGATTTTGACGTGGACGCGGGAGGCATGGCCGGCAATCGCTTCATCGACCGCATTGTCGACCACTTCCTGAGCGAGATGGTTCGGACGCGCAGTATCGGTGTACATGCCGGGTCGGCGTTTCACCGGGTCAAGTCCTGACAGGACTTCAATATCGGCGGCTTGGTATTGGCTCATGCGCTCGCTTGCAAAGTGTGGATCATCCGCCGCCGGAGTCTGCTCGGTCCGAGGGGGAATTGCAACTAGCCAGGCGCTGGAAAAGCATGGAGTAGGAACTCCAAACTAAAAAAAACGGCCATCCATGGCCAAAAACGTCTGAAGGGCTTGTAGAGGGATACAGTGGCCCAACAAAAAGCGGCTGCGGACCGCTTTATCGACGACGTATGTAGTCGATGGACGACTCGTCCGTGAGCTCTTCATGTGCCAGCCACAATCCGTCAAGTGTCGGCCGAGAAAGCGCGTCTAGAATGATTACTCGCTGTGCGGTCAGAAGCGTGTCCATCGACAGCACAGAGGCTGAAATATCCTGAAGGGCCAGATCCCCCTGAACGACAATCTGCTGTTCGTTTTGCTCAATGAAGTCGATGTATTCGACTACCGTTGCAGCGCGCGCTGCACCAAACAGGGTTAGTGCGAAGCTGACGCCGACTACAGTCGTTGCTACTTTCAGCGCGGTTCGTGAGAGAGTCATTTCAATTACCTATTCAACAAATATTTCACTGATGTTTCATGGGTTTATGGCGCCCATCGCCAATCAACCACGGCGTCTATGTTAGGCTTCTGTGCAGTGCGTAACAAACGACTTTTTTTGGGCTTTCGCATAAAGTTTTTCTATGCGAAAATGCGCCGAAAGTCATGCCGGTGTAACAGTCGTGTTCCAGATCATTCCGCCACTTCGTGCCCTGCGAGCCTTTGAAGCTGCGGCGCGTCATATGAGCTTTACCGCCGCTGCGGCGGAACTGCATTTGACGCAGGCCGCCATCAGCCATCAAATCAAGGTCTTGGAAGAGCGCCTCGAGATCAAACTGTTTCGGCGATTTAACCGATCGCTGGAGTTGACGGAAGCCGGGCAAATGTATCTTCCAGCGGTGCGTGACGCGCTGACGCGCCTGGCACAAGGCACTGAGCGGCTGCTGAGTCAGCTCGGCCATGGCGTGTTGACGGTGTCGGTCTTGCCCTCTTTCGCATCAAAATGGTTGGTGCCGCGGCTGTGGCGGTTCCGCGATATGCATCCGGAGATCGATGTGCGTGTCTCGGCCTTTGAATGGCTGGTAGATTTTGAGAAGGATGGCATTGATGTGGCGATTCGCTATGGTGCCGGCAACTGGGCCGGCGTCCGGGCCGACCCTTTGTTGACCGAGGATGTGTTTCCGGTGTGCAGTCCGGCCTTGCTGACTGGTGATCACCCGCTGCGAAAGCCATCCGATCTGCGCTTTCACACCCTCCTGCATGATGACTTTTCCAGAGAAGACTGGAAACTATGGCTGTTGGCGGTGGGCAACACCAGCATTGACCCTTCTCGTGGATTGAGTTTTAGTCACACTTCAATGATGCTGGAGGCCGCGCTCAGTGGCCATGGCGTCGCGCTGGGGCGCACGCCTTTGGTCCAGGATGACTTGATCAATGGCCGCCTGGTCAAACCTTTCGAACTGAGTTTGCAGGGTGACTACGCGTACTATGTAGTCACCCCCGAAGAGCAGGCGCATCTGCCCAAGGTGGTGGCGTTTCGAGAATGGTTGATGAGCGAAGTGGCCACGCCTGCACAGACAACGGACGCCGCATGAACAAAGAACAGTTTTTCTTCGACCTGCCGCCCGAGCTGATCGCTCAGTACCCGGTCGAACCGCGTAGCGCCAGTCGGCTGTTGACGCTGGATGGAAACACCGGTGCGGTCTGTGATCGCCGGTTCCCCGACCTTGTCGAAATGGTGCGGCCTGGTGACCTGATGGTGTTCAACAACACCCGTGTATTGCCGGCTCGTTTGAATGGCCGCAAGGATACCGGTGGTGTAATTGAGGTGATGGTCGAACGAGTGCTTGATACGCATACGGCCAAGGTTCAGATTCGCTGCAGTAAAAAACCCAAGGTGGGCAGTCGTTTGTTGTTTGACCACGGCTCTATGGAGGTAATCGAGCAGCAGTCTCCATTTTGGGTGGTTCGATCGATCGACGTTGATCTACAACAGTTGCTGTCCTGTGACGGGCATATGCCGCTACCGCCGTACATCGAGCGTAGTGATGAACGCAGTGACTTTGAACGCTACCAAACGGTCTATGCCAAGACCCCTGGGGCGGTCGCCGCACCGACCGCCGGCCTGCACTTCGATCAAGACCTGCTCGATCAGTTGCAAAGCGCTGGCGTAGAGTTCGGTTACGTCACCTTGCATGTTGGGGCGGGCACCTTCCAGCCGCTACGCGTTGACGACATTCGAGATCACCAAATGCATGTTGAGTGGTTGCAAGTGGAGTCCCTGGTATGTGAGCAGATCGCGGCCACACGGGCGCGGGGAGGGCGGGTCATTTCTGTGGGTACCACCAGCTTGAGGGCGCTGGAAACAGCGCGGGCCGGTGGTCAGCGGGTCAAGCCGTTCAGTGGCGACAGCGGCATCTTTATCTACCCGGGCATAGATGTGCTGGCCGCAGACATTCTCATTACCAACTTCCACCTGCCGGAGTCGACATTAATGATGCTGGTCTCGGCCTTTGCCGGTCTGGACAACGTGATGGCCGCTTATCGGCATGCGGTCGATAACAAATACCGCTTCTTCAGTTATGGTGACGCCTGCTGGATGACGCGCAGGATGGAACAGGACAAGGCATGAAATTTGAACTGACCGCAAACGATGGCCAGGCACGGACCGGTCGCATGGTGTTTTCACGCGGCGAGGTACAAACACCGGCCTTTATGCCAGTAGGTACCTACGGCACGGTCAAAGCGATGACGCCACAGGAAGTGTCCGCTCTGGGAGCCGACATTATTCTCGGCAATACCTTTCATCTGATGCTGCGACCCGGAACCCAGGTGATTGCAGCGCATGGCGACCTGCATGATTTCATGGGCTGGCAAGGTCCCATCCTTACCGATTCCGGTGGCTTCCAGGTGTTTAGCCTGGCCGAGATGCGCAAGATCACCGAAAAGGGCGTGACCTTTCGCTCGCCGGTCGATGGTCAAAAAATCTTCATGGGACCGGAGGAATCGATGGCGGTGCAGCGCGCCCTTGGCAGCGATATCGTCATGGCCTTTGATGAGTGCACACCGTATCCAGCGACTGAAAAGCAGGCCGCCGATTCGATGCGCCTGTCCATGCGCTGGGCACAACGCAGCAAGGACGCGCACGGCGACAACCCAAATGCGTTGTTTGGCATCGTACAGGGAGGTGTCTTTGATGCCTTGCGTGCAGAATCGGCGGCGGCACTGACCTCTATAGGGTTTGATGGCTATGCCATTGGTGGCCTGGCTGTTGGCGAGCCAGAGGATGAGCGAAACCATACGCTGGAATGCACAGTACCGCATTTGCCGGTTGATCGACCGCGCTATCTGATGGGCGTCGGTCGGCCGCAGGATATTGTAGAGGCGGTCAAGCGCGGTATCGACATGTTCGATTGTGTGATGCCGACCCGTAATGCACGCAACGGTCATCTGTTCACTTCGCAGGGTGTGGTTAAGCTGAAAAATGCCGTTCACCGGGACGACACGGGGCCGCTTGACCCGAACTGCGATTGCTATACCTGCAGCCACTATTCGCGCAGTTACCTACGGCATCTTGCGCAATGCAATGAAATCCTCGGTGCACGCCTGAACACCATCCACAACCTGCATTTCTACTTGCAGTTAATGCGCGATATCCGCCAGGCGATCAAGGAAGGGCGGCTTGACGCGTTCGAAACTCCGGGAATCAGGTAAGGGCACGGCCACTGCGACGCTGATCCATACCCATAATGGCCAAATCGGCATATTTGTTTCGGTGCAAGTTTTGTTACCATTCCGTGGTTTGTAATTGGTAGAGGAACAAATACAAATGCAAATGCGTTCGAAAGTGTGGACTCTGATCGGCGTGCTGGCGGTGGGTGTCGGGCAGGCCGAAACAACGTACACCGACCAGGCAACTTGGCAAGCAGCAGCCAGTCCAACCAACACGATTACCTTCGATACTGATGTTGCCAACGGTGACTCCATATTCATTCCCGGGTCCGGTATCACGGCAACCGGTGTCAATCCGTCAATGTCGCCAGCAAATCGAGTCAACTCCGGCATTTACGAGACGACGATTCGACCTGTGGGAGTCATGACCACTGGATATGAGTCGATCACGTTCAATTTTTCACAGCCCATCATGGCGATTGGCGCGGTGTTTGGGAGTATTGGTGGAAGTTCAAGGAACTTGACGATCACCGCTGACTGGGATGGAACTGGTGAAGAGTCATTCATTTTGCGTGACATCATTTCAAGTGGCGGTTTCTTTGGTGTCATTGGAACGCAACCTTTCTCCACTGTACGCTTCGATCAGTTCATGGCAGGTACAACGTCCAACGAAGGGTTCAATATTGACGATTTGCAATTCGATGGGGCAATGGTACCGGTAGAGCTTCAGTCCTTCGAGATCGAATAGTAGTTTGCCGTCATTCCGGGCTTGACCCGGGATCCATCTTCAATCGAGCAGTGCTCGAAACCTCATTAAACTCATTCTCTCATTGTGCATATTTTCTCAAGGCGGACGTCGTCCGCTCCAGGCGCGTAGCGCTTCGAAGAAAAAGAAGAGTGAACAATGAGGGTGTGAGACAAATGAGGGCTGCTGACGCAGCTTCTTTAAGAACTGTTAGGCGATTAGGGCCGGTGCTGGGGCGAGCGGCCGCTTCACCTCTCGCGTCATCCCGGGCTTGACCCGGGATCCACAAGGGTGCGCAGCCGCGCGCTTGAAGAATGGGCACTAGGAGAAAAGGAGGGCCGGTGAGGTCGCTGTCGCTGAATGCGCCGCTGGCGCGGAATAAAAATAGTTAAACCGCCGAGGTCAAGAGTTCAAAGAGGAAGAGGATATGCAATGGCGGCTCGCGCAGCGAGCTCTTAAGAAAGCAATCACAACAGAGACCAGGAGGGCAGGGAGGGCATCGCTGGTGCGATGGTCCGCTTAGGCTTGGTGGCCAGCAATCAAGCTATATTGCCTGTCGACTGGATGTCCAGCAGTCCCACGGGTTTCAGCCTCGTTCACAGCGTCGCTCCGGATTCTTGCCAACGCCCAGTACGCCACCGCGCGTTGTCGGACCGGCGATTTGCAAGGTGGCACAAAACGCCCCCAAGAAAATGCTCCAACACGGCGATCACCTTGCCAAATTCCGGCTCGGCCGGGACGCGATCACCGAGGCGTTCGATAAAGGCCTGCCACTGACGCTGCTTATCTGTCTCAAATCTCCCGGTGAACAGAGGCCGCTCCGGCAGCGGCGTCTCGCGCTGATCGAAGGTAGCAGTGACCGACGCCGCCAGCCGGCCGAGATCGAACTCGAACTGCCGGGACAGTAGCCAGATGTCGTAGAAGTCCTTCATGCGGCTATTCAGCTCACCCAGCGCCACCATGGCCTGGAATTTCTCAGCAATCGCCGACTCTCGGCTATAGCACAGCACCTCCGGCGGGGGAAAGTCGAGCAATACGGGGTATCGGCGACGCACGGGTTCGGGCACTACGACGTCGCCAAACCCAATGTCGATCTGTAGCCTGGCCCGTGCGCCGGACAAGGTGGCCCAGCCCAGGACTCGAACACCCTGATACTCGGCATCCTTCGTAATGCGTTCGGCCTGCAGTGAATCGAGATCGAAGACGATACCATCCTGACTTGCTTCGGCTTGAAGTATCTCCCGAATCCGTTCGAGCACGGCTTCCGGTGTGTTTTCGGTGTGGCCCAGGACGTCGATATCGCGCGTCGGACGGGCCTCAGGCGCACCCCACAGCTGCAACATCAGCGCGCCCTTGAGGACAAAGCGGTCAGCATGGGCTGATTGACCCAGACGATAGAGAAATCGCTCCATGACGAAAAACTGCATCAACTCCTTGAACGGCCGGCCCTGCTCGCGGGAAAGATTCAGCAAGCGCTGCCGCACGGACGCCGCGATGTCACGCTTCACAGGCTGGCCTCCAGATAGGGGCGAATGGCGTTCTTGACGCGGCAGATGCTAGCGTAGTCCAGCACCTTCGAGTAGTCGCGCCGTCCGCGCTCCCGGTAGCGCTTGATGGCCTCCAGCACCACGTCCTGACCAATGCTGTTACGAAAGGCAAAGCAGTCGGCCAGGGTCTTTTCGGGCTCGTAAACCTGGAGTTCAATGCCGTCAAGATCGTGCCGCTCGATACCGCTGGAAAATCGCTTGCCCGAAAAGCGATAGCCGCGCACCGGCGGGTAATCCAGCACCGGCAGCCGCGCGTTTCGCGCCACCGCCAGATCAATGCGTCGGGGAATTTGCGTGGTCAGATCGTGCCAGGCCAGCGCGGACACCAGGCACAGAACGGCCTTGGGAAAGCGCGTGGCCACCGCCACCAGATCGGGGTCGCTCACGGCGGGCAACTCGGTCAGGCGGTACAGGCCGCGACTGACCGGCTCAATCAGGCCTTGATCGCGCAGCTTGTAAAACTGGTAACGGTTGAGCCCAAGCGCCAGCGCCTCACCCAGCCGCAGTTGGCCACCGTGGGCGCGAAACAGGCCCACGGGGTCATCAGGCGCATGG
>BQJN01000164.1 GCA_021604725.1 Lysobacteraceae bacterium
CACAACCGAGCCATGTTGCTGGTCTGGCCTACGTCATCTATACATCCGGATCAACTGGGCAGCCGAAAGGCGTTTTGATCCCACACAAGGCCATCTGCAATCACTTGAACTGGCGTCAGCGGGTGTTTCCATTGACCGCTGACGACCGATTTCTTCAGAAAGCGCCGCTAGGCTTCGATATCGCGGTCTGGGAGTTGTTCGCTCCACTTTCGGTTGGTGCTACGGTATTCCTGGCCCCGGCTGGGGTCGAGCATGACATCGGCCAACTGCTTGGCTATGTGGCCGAGCAACGCGTCTCCATCGCCCACTTCGGCCCAGCAATGCTATCGCTGTTTCTCGACCATCCACAATGCACACAGTGCCATTCTCTGCGCGACGTGTTCTGCGGTGGAGAGTCCTTGAGCGCGAGCCTGGCACGAAAGTTCACGGCTAAATTGACGGCTCGCTTGCATCACCAATACGGACCTACCGAGACCACGGTCGATGTCACTATTCACAGCCTCAGCGCCGACCACACTTACGATCCAATTCCAATTGGTCGCCCCATCGATAACACCAGCATCGAGCTATTGGATGCCAAAGGGCGCTCGGTACCCGTGGGCGTGGTTGGCGAAATCTGTATTGGCGGCGACTCGCTGGCGATAGGCTATCTGAACCGGCAAGACTTGACCGACGCGGCATTCATCTCACACCCATCTGCAACTGCACGCCATTCGCGCTTGTATCGAAGTGGCGACCTCGGACATTTCAATGCCAACGGAGAACTGGTCTTCTGCGGACGTCTCGATTCGCAAATAAAAATTCGCGGCTTTCGCATTGAGCCGGCAGAAATTGAGGCAAAACTGCAGAGGCTGGACGACGTCGAACAGGCTGCCGTCGTTAGCGATGGCAAGGTGCCCTCGAAAAAACGCTTGCTGGCCTACTTGGCCGCCGCGCCCAACCGTACGCTGGACCATGATGTTATTCGTGAGCAACTTGCCGAACAGTTACCTGACTTCATGGTGCCTTCGCTGTTTATCGAGCTACCAGCTCTGCCACTGACGGCCAGGGGGAAACTCGATCGCAAGCAGTTGCCGAAACCCAGCCCGTTGAATCAACTCAAAAAAAAGACAAAACATGTGCCTCCAGAGAACAATATCCAGCGCGCGTTGGCGGACGTCTGGTGTCGAGTTCTCAAGCTGGACTCGGTCAGCATCGACGCCAACTTTTTCCATATTGGCGGCGACTCGATTCGCAGCATCATGGTGGTCATGGAGGCCCAGCGCAAAGGGCTGAGCTTTACTGCCATCGATCTAATGCGCAACCCAACAGTACGTGAGCTGGCGCAAGTCGCCGCCCATGTCAACGACACAGCCGCCGACAATGACCGACCCGATGACACCCAAATGGCCTGGCCGGCAGCCGTTGATGGCGCATTTAAAGAAGCATTCGTGGACGTCTACCCTGCCACCAAGATGCAACAGTTCATGTTTGAGCAATCTGCCAGGGATGACGGTGCTTTGGGGGTATATCACGTCCAAAGCGTGAGCTGCGTAACGGCAGACGCCCTGCGCGTCGACTTGTGGGTCACGGCATTGGAGCAGCTACACGATGCCCACCCCTTGCTTCGAACCGCCTTCTTCTGGGCACCCTGTACCGATCAGCCGGGTGCGGCACCGCAGTTGCACCAGGGGGTAATGGGAAAATATGCACCTCAGGTCACCCGACACGACCTTCGAGCCGTTGAACCAAAAGAACAAGAGGCAATCGTGCGGCAAGCGATGGCTGATGATTTGACAAAGCCGTTCGCCGTCGACCACACGGTTCCGATCCGTTACCAACTGTTTATCACCAGTGATCGCGAGCTAAGGTTCTTCATATCCAATCACCATGCGGTTCGCGATGGCTGGGGCCGAGTGCTGCTGCTCAATCAGTTAACCGACCTGTATGGCAAGTTAGTTGCGGGCGAGCCGGCAGACATCCCGACTGCCGAAAGCACCTTCCGGGAGTTCGTGTCGCGTGAACGCAAGCTGCTTAAGAGCCGGCGGCACCGTGAATTCTGGAAACGCCAATGCAGTACTACTGCGCCCAGTCCTGGACCCGCGCCAAACAGCAGGCCACAGGCCAGCGATCCGTATAAAAGCAAGGTAGTGCGAATTCTCAAGAAACCATTGCAAGGTGCGATCCGGCACTACCTGGACCAACATCAACTGTCTGGCAAAGCCTTTTTTCTGGACGCCTATTTCGACGTCATCAGGTCAATGAGCGCAGACAGCGACACGACTGTGGGCGTGGTCTCAAACGGCAGGACCGAACACCTCAGTGACCCTTTCGGTAGTCTGGGCCTGTTCTGGAATATCGTGCCAGTGGCCCGCCCACAGGGGCTTCTGCAGACCAAGCTCGAACGGCTTTCGGCCCTGCAGGAACATCTGCTGCACATCGAACCGTTTGTCACCTACCCGTTGCCGGCCATCGCCGAAGACCTTGGTGGCAAAGCTCCGTTCAACGCGACTTTTAACTACACCCATTTTCATCACCAACGCCATGCATCATCCGCAAGCTCGGTATCGATCAAGGAGACTGCATTTCATGACAAGTTTCACTTCCCCCTCAACGGTGTCATTTCAGTAGACCCGAGCAGCGATGCAATCAAGTTTCGCTTGGAGTACCACCCCAACTATTTTGATCACAAAACCATCGAGGCGCTGGCCGACAGCTACGTCGAACGGATTAGAGTGACTACACAACAGGCCACTGCCGGCAAGTAGATGAACGTCGGTCTTGGAAATCTGTCGGTGCCCGTTACCACATCCAATAAAGGAGTCAACGATAAAAACGGCGGCAAGGCAGTTCAAATCGACACTCGGCACCTGCTCAGCGTCGACTGCGCAATCACCCCTCAAGAGCAGGCAGTCATTATTGAGCAGGTACACCAGCAAGGTCGTCGCAAGGCAGGCCTGGACGATCAATCGCCGGTCTACTGGAACACGCTGCTTGTCACCGATATAGACCCGGAAAGCATTCCGCCACGCATTCGTTCATGGCTGGCCGAACACCCGGAAAAACGAACAAGCTGGACCTACCTTTCGAGACTGGATCCGAGTCTGGCGTGGCGCTGGGTTGAATCGCCGGCCAGCGATGCAATTCGGTCAGTACTCCAGCGCATGCCACCGGTATTCAAGAAAATCACTCGCGTCAAAGTATTTCTGCAAATCCCCGGGCAGGCCATCGCCCCGCACCGCGACCTGGTCGTAGGCAATACCTATGAACAGATGCGTGATGAACAATCGGCTGATCTTGGTGCACAAACCATGATGTACATCGGGCGTCGTTGGATCAGGCGGCTGCGATCAGAGATTGCCAACACCGTCCATCATGAACATGGCTACCTAAGTCTGAAGATTCCGCTTTCAGAGAAGCCACCCGATAGCGGACTGCCCTACATTCAGCCGGCACATCGAAGGCTTTACTTCAATACCAAAAACCGACTGTATTTCATCAATGAATACCAGGGGTTGCACGGCGCGGAGGCAGTGAATTTCTGGCGCGGCGTGGTATTTGTAGACGGTTTTCTGGACCCGCATCTAGTCGACCAATTGCGTCACAACTGTCCTTCGACAATGGCATGGATGAAGTAGACCTGGCGTCGGTACCAAACTTCCGACTCCAAGTCATACCTACCCAATGCAGCGCGCTCGGGGCTGTGATAGCCTTGCGATCGACCTCGACCCCAAGACAATGTTCAGGGCCGCACCGCCCTCGTCGTTTGCAGTGCCGGTTATGGTCAACTCTTCTGTTCAATTGAGGCTCAATCATGTCCAACCCGTGTTTCGGTCAACGCTCTGGCCTTCGGTTTGCAGTACTAACCATTGTTTTCTTGTCATGCGCTCCGGTACACGGGCAGTCCAGCGATACCACCGATCTGTGGAGTGATGCCGACGGCGACCAAATCAAGTCAATGCCAACGCCGGATATCAACGCTCAGCATTTTCGAACGCTATCATTGAGTCTTGACGCAATGGTCGCCCACCTCAGTGCTGCACCGCCAGAGAAACAGTGGGATCTAAAGCTGGCACCAACGGATGACGAGCTGATCTTGGGCTTGCCGATGCCAGACGGTGATTTTGCAGAATTTCGCGTCGTTGAATCGTCCATCATGGAAGCCGATTTGGCAGCAGCATTTCCACAGATCAAGACTTTCCGCGGCGTCTCGGTCGATGACCCACGCACCACCGTCAGGCTGGATCACACGCCGGCCGGCTTCCACGCCATGGTCTCCTCGCCGGCGGGCCGCGTGTTCATCGATCCCTATCGGCGGGGCGATACTGAGAGCTACATCAGCTACTGGGCACACGACGTCAACAGTGGAACCCACTCTCTTGCTTGCGGCGTGCATGACACCATCGACAACAGTGCCAACCTGGCTTCGGCGCAAGCGGCAAGAGGTGGTGCTGCAATCATGTTGCGAACCTATCGAACCGCGGTTGCTGCTACCGGTGAGTACACGGCGTTCCACGGTGGCACTGTAGAGCTGGGTCAAGCGGCCATCGTCACGGCGATGAACAGAGTCAACGAAATATACGAGCAGGACGTCGCCATCCGCATGGTGCTGGTCGGTGACAATGACTCAATTGTCTACACCGATGCTGCCACCGACCCCTATACCAACGACAACGGCTCAGCCATGTTGGGGCAAAACCAATCCAATCTCGACACTGTTATTGGCAGCGCCAACTACGACATCGGCCACGTATTCAGTACCGGAGGCGGTGGCATCGCCTCATTGGGGGTTCCTTGCATCAATGGCTCAAAGGCGCGCGGCGTCACTGGTTTGGGTTCACCGATAGGCGACCCGTTCTGGGTCGACTTCGTTGCCCATGAGATGGGCCACCAATGGGCCGGCAACCACACTTTCAACGGCGATGATGGCAGTTGCGCCGGTGGCAACCGAAACGGTAGCACCGCATACGAACCTGGCAGCGGCTCAACCATTCAGGCCTATGCAGGCATTTGTGGTTCGCAGAACCTGCAGGGCAACAGTGACCCATATTTCCACGGCATTAGCCTGGATGAGATCATCTCTTATTCTCGCTTCGGCTCTGGCAACGGCTGTGCAGTACAAACAGCTACCGGCAACAATCCTCCAGTCGTTGACGCCGGCCCGGACTACACCATTCCATTGCAAACGCCGTTCGAACTGTGCGGCAGTGCGACCGACGACGACCCCCTAACCTTTGCCTGGGAACAGTTTGACCTTGGTCCCGCCGGGGCGCCGGATTCGCCGGTTGGCAATGCACCTATCTTTCGTTCATTCAACCCGGAGGCATCGCCATGCCGCACCTTTCCGAGACTGCCGGATCTGGCAAGTGGCGAACCGGTTATTGGTGAGATCTTGCCAACTTACGCGCGCACCATGAATTTCAGGCTGACCGCGCGTGACAACCTGGCAGGGGGAGGCGCCGTCGGTGATGATGCAACGATGGTCACGGTCTCAGACCTTGCTGGCCCTTTTCGAGTCACCTCGCCCAACGACAATGTCAGCTGGGCGGAAGGCTCTTCACAAGACGTAACCTGGGATGTGGCCGACACCGACCTGGCCCCGGTTAGCTGCCCGCTGGTCGACATCACTCTGTCGACTGATGGTGGGCTCACGTACCCGACAGTATTGGCTGCCGGTGTTGCCAACAATGGCATCAGCACCGTTGCGCTGCCGGCAATGAGTATTGAAGCCGCCCGCGTTCAGGTCCGTTGTTCCAGCAGCATCTTCTTTGACATCTCAGACCAGGACGTCAGCATCGGCGTCCCCTTGGTTGACATCACATCGCCGGCTGATGCAAGCACGGTATCGGAAGGTGATGAGGTCACGTTCGCGGGAACGGCCACTGACCCCGAAGATGGCGACCTTTCAGCCAGCCTGGCATGGGTCTCATCGATTGATGGATCCATCGGCTCCGGTGCAACTTTCCAATCTACAACTCTCAGCCTTGGCACTCACACCATTACCGCATCGGTTACTGACTCCGACACCAATTCGGCGTCGGCCGAAATCATGTTGAGCGTTGAGCCTCCATGCGTGTTCTTGCTTGACAGTAATGACTTCGAGACGGACAACGATGGCTGGGCAGACGGCAACAACACCTGTACCACCGGTGCATTCATACGAGGCACGCCCGATCAGGTTGATGCCGGCGGCGTCATTACCCAACCAGATGGCGCATCAAGCGGGTCATTCGCGTGGTTTACCGCCAACAATGCCGGTGGTGCTGGAACCGATGATGTAGATGGCGGTACATGCGAAACGTTGTCCTCACCACTGTTCGTTGGTGCAGGCAGCGATGTCACGGCATTTGTTGACTATTTCCACGGACAACGTGATACCGGCGATGATTCACGAGACGGCTTCCAGCTCGAGATATTGGATGCTGACACTGATGCGGTCCTCGAGTCCATGGTCGAAATCGGCGATGTAGCGACCAACGCTGTTTGGACCAGCACCTGGACGCAATTTTCCAGCGCGTCGGCGAACATTAGATTGCGCGTACGTACCACCGATGGCACGGCTGACGGCGACCTGGTCGAAGGGGGCGTCGACAATATTCGGATCTGCCTGGGCAGTGCGCCGCCTGATGTGATTTTCGAAGACACGTTCGGCGGGGACATGCCTGCCAATTAGCTGTAGGTCGCCCACGATTAGCCATGGGTGAAGCCCTGTAGCAGCGGGGTGCCCCAAGGCACGCCGCAAGGGCTGAACGACTCGCCATGGAAGGCGAGGCTGGGGCCTCAATCAAAGATCAACCGTTGCGCCAGGGATGGCTGCTCCTTCCTCTCCTTAATGCACCTGTAGCAGCGGGGTGCCCCAAGGCACGCCGCAAGGGCTGAACGACTCGCCATGGAAGGCTGGGCTGGGGCCTCAATCAAAGATCAACCGTTGCGCC
>BQJN01000165.1 GCA_021604725.1 Lysobacteraceae bacterium
TCGCGTTCCTGCAAAGACTCGCCAACGCACAAGATCGGGGTCAAGCCAGCCTGTTGTGCAGCTGCAAACTTGGCCGCGACTTGAACATCAGACTCGCCAAACAGGCTTCGACGCTCTGAATGCCCAACCAGAACCATGCGACAGCCCAGGTCGGTCAGCATTGAGCCGCTCAGCTCACCGGTGAACGCACCACTGGCATGCTCGGACAGCGTTTGGCCGCCAACAGCCAATTGGCCATCCGCCGCCGACACCGCCGCTTGCAGATATGGGGCAGGCGGGAACACGGCGATATCTGCACCGCTGTCACGCGCCACATCGGCCAATCCTGACACCAATTCCTGGGCCATGGCCGTGGAACCGTGCATTTTCCAATTTCCAGCTGCTAACAGTCGTCGCTTCACGGGAATTACTGAAGGGCAAAAAACAGCCGGCTAGGATAGCGGCCGACCGCCAGACCCGCAATAGTCAATGCCAACTATTTTCGCCAATTCACCCGCGGCGGGCGAAAAAACCATGCAGATCGACCAATATTTGATGTTGGTCAAACGTCCTCCGACTCAAACTCAAGCAAAACCGGCTGACCACATACTTGAGGTCGGCGCGTGCTCTGGATAGGCTTGCTAGCCCGCACTATTCATGAATGATTCGCTGGCAGAGCGTAGTTGGCTAGACAGATTGGACGATCGCGTGCCGAAACGTAGCTGCAGCTACGTTTCAAGCGGGATCGTTCAAGGTGTGACGCCAAATGCGGTCTGGTAGTGAATAGACCAGGCTGGTAGTCTCGAAAGCACGTCCGGAGCCGCAGTGGAGCCCGGTCCTTGCAGGAGTTGGCCATTTGCGTGGTCGCCTTCATGAATAATGCGGGCTAGAGTCCATTCCATTTAATCGGAGACGAAGGTATGCCCAATGCACCTGCGCTTGCCGCGCTGCTGACCCTGGCTTTGGCCACAACCACAGGACAAGCGATCGAAGTCCATTTCCCCGTTGAAATCGACAACGACGGTTTTGAGGGCATCGCTGCCGACACCGGCACCACGCTGGTCGCCGGCCAGCCTACGGAAGAGGCTTTACGTACATTGGCCAGCAATGGCTACAGCACGGTCATCAATCTGCGGCGCCCATCAGAGATGGATGATCGAGAAAAGGTGTCCTTCGATGAGGCCGCCCTGGTCGAGGAACTCGGACTGACCTACGTCAATATTCCGTTGGGCGGCGACGACCACCCCTATTCGCCGGCTGCGCTCGGTACATTCGAACAGGCCATGGCTCAAGCCGAGGGTAAAGTACTCTTGCATTGCCGATCGGCGTGGCGAGCCAGTCAAATGTGGGCTGCCTATCTGGTCTCAGCACAAGGGTTCGAGCCGGCCGAAGCGGTTGACCACGCTGAAGCCATCAACTTTGACTCGGTGCCGATGGAAGACCTTTTGGGCAGGGACCTGGAGTTACAATTCGCTGAATAAGTAGAGTCAGTGATTGCCAGACCAAGGCAGGTGCTGGCTGCTACGAACAGTGTGCCACCGCTTGGGTGACCTGTTCTGCCACTGATGCGGGCTTGGACAGATCAATATGCGTTGCCTGTAGCCCGGCATTTCGTGCAGCGATGACGTTGGGCAGGGTGTCATCGAAAAACAGGACCTTCCCAGGCTCGACGCCAATGCCGGCCAACACGCGTGTGAATGACTCTGGTTCCGGCTTGCGAGCGCCCAGCAAGTGTGACAAATACTGTTTTCTGATTGGACGCAGCAAATCGGCGTAGTCTCGATTCCAGGTCGGCTCATGCACCGGGTTGTTGTTGGAAAAAAGATCGATTGGGTAGCGCTGCGCCAACTGCTGCAGCAATTCCCGCATGCCCGGTTGCTCACCCACCAGCACCTGATTCCAACCGTGGGCAAACTGATCATCGCTCAGATCAAGTCTCAAGTGGCCCCGCAAGTGCGCAAAATACTCGGCCGCTGACAAACGTCCGGCCTCATAATCATCGTAGTGTCGATCAAGCGCAAAGTCGTTTAGTACCCGGCTTTCGTCAACGCCAGCCATCGAAGCCCAGGATCGGGCGACGCGATCGAAATCGATCTCGATCAACACCCCGCCAAGATCAAACAACAAGACCTCTACAGTCACCTGCAGGATCTCACTACCGTTCGTTGCCGCCTCAAACTAGAACCGCTCGACGCCGCCGACCCCGGCGCTGATCACCACCTCGGCAGGGCGAATGGCAAACAAACCCACCGTGACAACGCCAGGTATGCAGTTGAACTGGCGCTCAACCGAGACCGGGTCGACCAGATTCAGATCATGCACGTCCAGAATCACGTTGCCGTTGTCGGTGGTCACACCCTCACGAAAAACCGGTCGCCCACCTGCGGCAACCAACTGTCGAGCCACATAGCTTCGCGCCATCGGAATGACTTCGATCGGCAACGGAAACTCGCCCAACACGCCAACTTTTTTCGACTCATCAACAATGCAGACAAACTTTTCACTGGCCGCTGCGACGATTTTTTCCCGCGTGAGCGCTGCACCGCCGCCCTTGATCAAGCGCCGGTGGGCATCGGTTTCGTCGGCACCATCGACGTAAAGAGGCAAGGTGCCCACAGAGTTCAGATCCATGACTGCAATCCCAGCCTGCTTCAGCAGTGCGGTTGAGGCATCGGAACTTGATACCGCCCCATCAATACGCCCTTTCATGCCCTTGAGCAGTTCTATGAAGTGGTTGACCGTTGATCCGGTACCAACACCCACGATCATGTCGTCTTCGACGAAGCTCAGCGCCGCCTCTGCGGCCTTGCGCTTTAACTGTTCAGCCTGATTCATACTCACTCCAACCCCAAAACATAATCCCAATGCGCTTTCTCAACGGGCATCACCGACAAACGGTTGCCGCGCGCGATCAAACGAAACCCTTCCAACTCATCGGCGTGTTCTTTCAACTCGCGCAGTGACAAGGTGCGTTTCAGCTTTCGCTCAAACTTTACGTCGACCAGATACCAGCGTGGGTTTTCCGGGTCGCTTTTCGGGTCAAAGTGCTTGTCATCGGAATCGAACGCAGTAGGGTCCGGGTACGACTCGGTCGCCACCGTCGCCAAGCCAACGATACCAGGCACGTCGCAATTGGAGTGATAGAAAAATACGCCATCGCCAATCCGCATCTGATCGCGCATGAAGTTTCGTGCCTGGTAGTTTCTCACACCGTCCCAGGGCTCCTGCTGCACTCGCTCCAGATCGTCAATGCCGAACTCGTCCGGCTCGGACTTCATCAACCAGTATTTCAATTGGCACCTGCGTAGCTGTTGCGGCGGTCCAGAATACTCGGCCCAGGTGACCGAATCAAAAAACAGTGAGTCCGTGCTCCGTTATCACTGCATCCAGCGGCACGTCCCAGCTTTCGACGGGCAAGGAAGCGACCTTCTGAAAGCCATAGGCGACGCCGATCAGGCGAGGTTTGTGCTGGCTGCGGCCGGCAAAGGCGCGGTCATAGTAACCACCGCCCATCCCGAGGCGGTTGCCAAACCCATCGTAGGCGACCAATGGAGTCAAAACTAGATCCAGCGCAGACGGGTCAACCAACTCTGCGGCACCAGCAATCGGCTCATTGATTCCGTAACGATTGGCCGCAAACTCGGTTTCCGGTCGCCATCGGGCAAACCGCATAGAACCACGTTGCGGGTGGTCAACCACCGGCAACAACACTTCTCGACCCGATCGGCGCGCCATGTCTACAACAGACAAGGGGCTGGCTTCGCCGCCGAACGGCAAGTACAAACCAATACTCCTTGCTTGCCGCCAGGCATTGGTTTGCTGAAGCGAGGACAGTAGCGTGTGACCGAATCGAGCGACCAGCGCCGGATCGGCGTTCTGCCGCAGGGTTCGCATATGCTTGCGCAGGGAGGACCTGTCCATGGTCAACAGCTCCTTCGGCGGGGAACCGCCATCTTTAGAATTATCCTCCACCTGTGCCGGTGTGAAGCATTGCGACCTTGAACCGAGGGTTCAAGTGGGGAAACTTCCCGAGCTTTAGGCTTTCCGCTAAGAGCAGACATGCACACCGTCGCGAGTCTGTTACCCCGAGGTCGTAGCTACAGGGTCAAGGCATTTGCAGTTTTTCACTATCGAACACCGCAGAGGATAACCCTTGAGCCCTATTCTACGACCGGGGCTAGTGCCGCATCAAGCTTTGCGCGAAGACGCGCGATTCGATCGCCGGTGTCATGCTCGACTTTCGAGGCCTGCCCGCTGATTTGATTGAGCTCATTGGCGATGTTCAGGGCGGCCATCATGGCGATCTTGTCGACACCAAACAGGCGTGAACTGTCGCGAATCGTGCGCATCTGCTTGTCGACCATTTCCGCAGCGACCAGCAACGCCTGCTTTTCCTCGGCCGCGCAGCCGATGCGTAACTCGCGATCCAAAATTCGGATCACGACCTCTTCTTTGTTGTCTGTCATCCCCCCGTCTCCAACGCCTTCAAGCGAGCGATCATGGCCTCGACACGAGACCGGGCCTGTTCACTCTTCGAAACCAAGGTGGCGCGTTCGGCAACCAGCTGCTCCTGGGTCGCTTTCAGCGAACCGTTTTCCTCGTTTAATTGCTTGCACAAATCGAGGAGTTGATCAACGCGCTTTTCCAACGCTGCAAGATCGTTTCCGACCGTTTCTTCGTCCGAGCTTGATTTGGATTTGTCGTTTGCCATCAATCACTTCCAGGTTTGGTTCAGGCGTCGGCGCCACAATTGCCCGGTCATACTGAACAGGCAACCAATATAGCGGTCACGACGAATACAGGTCAACGGCTGTAGCCCACGCGCAAGCTGATGGAAATGCATTACAATGCCTCTTTTTGCGACACATTGGCGCGACCAGATTGTGACAAAAGCAGTATATGACGGTCTCGGTGACCTCTTTCGCTCGGATGGTTATGACCTGGACGTGGCGGAAATACAGGGTGGATTGGTCGGTTTGATCTGCGCAGGCGCATCGCTTGACGGCAAAAATTGGGTCAAGCCCTTGAACGACCTCAACGGCACACCGGTCGAACCGACCGAATCCACTGCAACAGCGGTCGGGGCCTTGATCGAGCAAACCAAAAGCCAACTGGCAGATCCGGCTATGTCATTCCAGCTGATGTTGCCTGACGACGAAACATCAATCGAAAGCAGAACCGAGGCACTGGCCAATTGGTGCAATGGCTTCTTGTCTGGCCTGTCACTGGCTGGAGTCACCGATCTTGAGTCCATGGGCGAAGATGCGGTCGACTTTGTACGAGATTTGACACAAATTGCGCGCGCCGGACTGGTCGCAGACGCCAACCTTGATGCCGACGAGAACGCTCTGTTTGAGATCACTGAATACGCGCGAGTCGGGTCGGTATTGGTTTACGAAACCCTGCGCGGTCCGGTCGAACACGACAATATTCACTAACACTCAGCTTTGAAGGGGGCCATGGAGCCAGCCATGATTCGCATCGACGACTACATCCGCCGACGTCGCCAGCTGATGAAGATGACCGGCCCGGGCAGCATCATCATCCAACCCGGAGCGCCGGTGGCTCGACGCAACAACGACGTCGACTATCCCTATCGCCAAGACAGCGACCTGTATTACCTCAGCGGCTTTGGCGAGCCCGAGGCAGTGATGGTTCTGGTGCCCGGGCGCGAACACGGCGAGCACCTGATGTTTTGCCGCGAACGCGATCGCGAACGAGAAATATGGGATGGCCACCGCGCTGGACAGGAAGGCGTTATCAATGACTTCGGCTTCGACGACGCCTTTCCGATCGCCGATCTCGACGACATTCTGCCTGGTTTGATCGAAAACAAGGAGAAAGTGTTTTTCACGCTGGGACGCTACCCACAGTTCGATGAGCGTCTGATTGGCTGGGTCAATCGTATTCGAGCCTTGGTCAAAACTGGTGCCCGCCCTCCTGATGAAGTGGTGTCCCTGGAGCACTTGGTGCATGACATGCGCCTGTTCAAAACGCGCACCGAGGTAAGCACCATGCGCAAGTCTGCGCAAATCGCTGCCAAAGCGCACATCGAAGCGATGCAACGAACGCGACCGGGCCTTGGTGAGCAACATATTCATGCTGCGCTGCTCAATACGTTTTTCGAGCACGGTACCGAGCCGTCCTATCAGCCGATAGTCGCCGGTGGGGCCAACGCCTGCATTTTGCACTACATCGAGAACAACAAGCCTCTGAATGATGGCGATCTGTTGCTGGTCGACGCCGGCTGTGAGTACGACTGCTATGCCTCAGACATTACTCGCACCTGGCCGGTCAATGGCCGCTTCACTGGTGAGCAAAAAGCCGTCTACGAAGTGGTACTTGAGGCTCAGGAACAAGCCATCGCCACCCTGCACCCCGGCCGCAATTGGCTGGATGCACATAACGCTGCACTGAACACCATCAGTCAGGGCCTGGTGGACCTTGGCCTGGTCAAAGCAACCGTCGAACAATGCATCGAGCAAGAACTTTACCAGCCGTTCTTCATGCACAAAACGGGGCACTGGATTGGTCTGGATGTGCACGATGTTGGTGACTACAAGGTCGATTCC
>BQJN01000166.1 GCA_021604725.1 Lysobacteraceae bacterium
TAAAGCCAGTTGCTTTAGCAAACCGTCGCCAGCAACGTGGCCACAGGTATCGTTGATGACTTTGAACTGGTCAAGATCGATGTACATCAGGGCGTGATCGACTTTTTCCTCACGAGCCGACTCCAGCGCCGCTTCCAGCAACTGCTCGAATGTGGTGCGGTTGATGAGGCCGGTTAGACCGTCATGTGCGGCCTGGTATCGCAATTGACTGGCCATATCGCGTACACGGGTAACATCATGCATCACCAAAGTGACGCCAGTCGGGGAGTCCTCACCTTGCTGCAAGGGTGTGAGTTGCAATTCGATACTGGACTCCTTGCCGTGTGCACCGACCAATACGATGTCCTCAGCCAGATTGGACCTGGAGCGAGATTTCAGGCATTCCTGAACGACATCGCGTAGCGGTCGTCGGGTGTGACGGTCCAACATCACGGCCACACGGCGCAAGCGCTCGCCTACGGCCTGATCGGGGTGCCACCCGGTCAAGGCCTCAGCCGCCGGATTCATGTACGTAATCAAGCCTAGACGGTCGACAGTCATCACGCCGTCGCCAATTGAGGCCAGCGTAGTCTCAGCACGCTCTCTCTCCTGCTCCAGCTGCCGCTCGGTCTCAATGAGTGCCGTGACATCGCGAGCAGTCCCTTCGATAAAGCTGAGCTTTCCTTTGTCGTCATACACTCGATGTGCGTTGACCGACAGCCAGCGCAATTGACCATGTCCGTCGCGAACGCACTGTTTGAAAAAACTGACGCGGCCCTGTCCAGCACTCAAGGCCTCCGAGAACCTGCGCATATCGTCAGGGTCCACCAGCAGTTCGCTCAACGGTTCGCCGACGATTTCCTCAGGCTCATAGTTCAAGATGTGTCGGATTGACGATGAAACACTGACGATTCGACCGTCCGGCGACAATCGATACAACAGGTCTTGCAGGTTGGCGATCACGGCATCAAGTGATGAATCGCCAGCTTCCGGGTCGTCTGCCTTGGTCACCTCTTGTGGTGCGGGCACCGGCGTGTGACGCTCAAGTTCTGTCGTGGCATCACCCAACAGCCTCACCAGCCTTTGATTGCGCACACCAACGGCCATGTAGTTCTTCAGCAGTTGGCGGTACTCGCCGGCAAAAACTGCCAGGAAAATCATGTAAATGCCAACGGTGACGATCAGCGGAATACTGTGTGCATCATCAACCACCAATAGTGCTGCTGTCGGCGGCAAAATCAACGCCAGAAGATACACGGGCAACATGTTTCGAACATGGGTGATGCGCAGCGTCGCCGCCGTGCACATGCCAAACACGCCGACCAGGCCGATCAGTCGGGCCGACGGGTCCGCATGCAGAATGATCCAGGCAATGCCAAGTGAAAAGGACAGCCCCAATGCCGTTCCCAGGACATGGTAGCTAAGAACCCATCGCCACCCGGACTCCTGAAACACTTCCTCCCTTATAAAGTCGCGCCACACCCAATAGCGAACCAACGTGATGATAGCGATCGAGCCCAGCCATGTGGTCACGAACTGCATAGACACCGCGTCGAGGTATACCGCAGCGTTGATCACTGCCAACAGGCCGACCAACAAAGAGGTCCCGATCGTGCTGCCGTACAGTTGGCGCAGCGCACGACCATCAAAGTTGCGCGAGTCAACTGATGGCTGAGTTCCCGTCACCATACGGTGCTCACTGTTCATCCCCCAAACCAATCACATTAGAACAACGTGTAAATGAACGGTGCAACCGCCGAACCCTGCGTCAGCACGACCAAACCACCAAGCAGGCCAAGCGTAATAACAATTGGCAGCAGCCAGAATTTCTTCCTGACTTTCAAGAACAGCCAAAATTCACGAAGTATATCGAGCATTGGAAAAAACCAAACCAGTTGGGCCGCAACAAAACATCCAATCGGACGTTACCGGCAGCACACTTTATAATAGAACTGTCATGGTACTTTAAATCGTTGCGCGCAGCACCCGAGCGTGCTCGCTACACCTCAATCAAAGGGAGTCGCCTGTGAGTCGACAAGACTCGCCCACCGACAAGGGAATTGCTGGTCGCTTCAGAGGCTTCTTGCCGGTCGTGGTCGATATTGAAACTGGCGGCTTCGACGCCAACCGCCATGCCATCCTGGAGATGGCAGCGGTGATCGTGGAAATGAATGCCGACGGAACCTTGCAATTGGGTAGCACCCATCGCGTTCAGGTCGCACCTTACGCTGGGTCAGTTGTTGAACCAGAAGCGTTGAAAATTACTGGCATCGACCCTGACCACCCTGAACGCAACGCCGTCGATGAGAAGGAAGCCATGCGCCACATCTGCAACCCAATTCGCCAGGAGCTCCGACGCACAGGCTGCAGCAGAGCTGTGATGGTTGCCCACAACCCGGCATTCGACATGGGATTTTTCAATACTTGTGTCAACCGTTGCGGCTTCAAACGCAATCCGTTTCATCCGTTTACGACATTCGACACCGCGACGTTAGGTGGCCTGGTCTACGGACAAACAGTGTTATCTCGCGCCGTTGAAGCAGCCGGGCTGGAATGGGAAAGCGACCAGGCGCATTCGGCCGCCTACGATGCTGAACAAACAGCGAGGTTGTTTTGTGGGATTGTCAATCGATGCGCTTCAATCGCACGAGTGGTTTAGGACGCTTACAATGTTCGCCCGACGTTGGGTCAAGCCGACTTGCGTAGCCTATTGATCGCATCGTTGCAAAGCGGCGCAAGATCCCCTTGCGTGTGCAGTTCAACCGCCACATCCGCCCCACCGATGAACTCGCCTTCGACAAAAAGCTGTGGAAAACTGGTTCGGTTCGACACCCTGGGCAGGAAAGCTCGAAGTTCGGGGTCAGCCTGAACATCGACAGCGAGGAAAAATACATCACACTGCTCAAGCGCCTGTAGCAAAGCTTCCGAGCCGCTGCACATCGGCTGCGCGACGTTACCGCGCACAAATGCAACCACTGGATTCGATTCCAACAGTTCGTGAATTCTATCAATCGCCTGCAATGTAGATTCCTTGTATTCTCGCTACTTGAGTTTGTCGTGTTGAGCCGGAGGACACCACCCTCCCCCACCCGGAGTTGCAATCGATAGCAACTGATTCGGTCGTACTGAAAGCGACGTCTTGGCCGGTATTGCCTCGCCGTCCAAACGATCCTCGGCCGGCCTGCCAGGTTGACCGCCCCACAGCCCCCATGGCCGACTGACGCGGCGTTCGCCAATTATACTGACCTCGGCGTCCTCTAGGAAGCGATACTCGCGAGTGATGCCATCACCACCGCTATGCTCACCCCGGCCACCAGAGTTTGTGCGAATGCGGTAACGCTCTATTCGCACCGGACAATACTGCTCGAGCACCTCTGCAGGTGTATTGAGCGTGTTGGTCATGTGGCATTGGACCGCAGACTGCCCATCATAGTTCGCGCCACCGCCCATGCCACCGCCTATGGTCTCATAGTAGCTCCACGCCGAGCCGCGCCAATGCCCTCCCATTGCGACATTGTTCATCGTGCCCTGGGACGCGGCCGGAATGCGATCTGGGGCAGCCTGCGCCAACGCACCGAGGACCAGGTCACAAACACGCTGACTGGTTTCTACATTGCCGGCCGCTACAGCAGCTGGATGTCGCGCATTGAGTATTGAGCCGCCAGGGGCATCTATCGTCACTGTCGCCATCAAGCCCGCGCACTGTGGCACTGTGCTCGGCATCAGGCCACGCAACGCGTACATTACAGCCGCGGCGGTGACCGGCAAGGGGCAGTTCAAGTTACCAGTCACTTGATCACATGAACCGGAAAAGTCCGCCGTCACGTGCCCGTCCAGTACTGTGAGTTTGATTTTCAGCGGCAGAGCTTGTGTCGAAAAGCCATCGCTGTCCAGGGTGTCGGTAAATTCATAGACACCGTTTGGTATTTCAGCCAGCGCAGCCCGAGCCAGTGCCGCTGCATATTCATTTTGGTCCAGACAACAGCCTTGAAAGGATTCGAAACCGCCCTCTACCGCGACCAATTTGCGCAACTGCGCCAAACCGCTTTTGTTGGCAGCCAGTTGGGCCGAGAAATCAGCCGTCGCCGCTTGCGGGTCTCGAAATGTCCTCACCAATTGTGCAAATGGGTGGCGGGCGTCAGTATCCAGCAAAGTTGGGGGGATAATGCAGCCCTCCTGTTCAATACTTCGCGATATCGGCATTGAGCCTGGCGCTTCGGACCCAATGTCCGCATGATGGGCTCTGTTGGCAACGAAGCCGACCAGTTCATCGCCAATATGCAGCGCACTGATCAATGTCACGTCAGGCAAATGAGTTCCACCCATAAAGGGATCATTCACAATCAGATGCTGTCCAGCTTGCCAACGGTGTCGGTTGACCAGATCGCCCATGGCATAGGCCATACTGCCCAGGTGCACCGGGATGGCAGCTGATTGCGCCAACAAATCACCGTTGCGATCGAATAGAGCACAGGAAAAGTCGAGCCTGTCCTTGATGTTTGGTGACAATGCAGCCCGCCGCAATACCGCGCCCATCTCAACGCATACGGCCTCAGCTCGGGCCGAAAACAAGGTGCGATCGATTGGGCTGCGTTCAGTTCTGGTGTTGGACGGTATCATTGCACTATTGTAGTCGCATTGACGCCACCCGATTCAGCAACAATGATCGAACTGCGAGAAATCGAGGTCCAACATGGGGCCAAAGACATCGTCAAAGCAGTCACCCTGCAAGTTGCCAGCGGCACCCGTACCGCCCTGCTCGGCCGCAGTGGCAGCGGCAAGACGACGATCCTGCGTGCAATTGCCGGGTTTGAGCCAATAACGGCAGGCAGCATTCAGTTGCGCGGCGTTCAGGTATCGAGCAACGGCGAAACCACAGCCCCTGAACTGCGGCAAATAGGCTACGTGTTTCAAGACCCATCACTGTTTCCGCACCTGACAATCATGGACAACATCGGCTTCGGCTTGTCGAGTTTACCGACCGAGCAACGGACGGAGCGGATAACGGAGTTGGCTAACAAGCTTGATTTGTCCCCGTTGCTGAGTCGATTTCCACACCAGTGCTCTGGCGGGCAGCAGCAACGCGTCGCATTGGCCAGAACGTTGGCCCCCGGCCCCGATATTGTGTTGCTGGATGAGCCATTTTCAGGCCTTGATCGTGAGTTGCGCGCCGACCTCTGCCTGCACGTGGCTGAACTGTTCGATGAATTGGCGATTACTGCGGTGATGGTGACCCACGATATAGATGAAGCGCTGAGTTTCGCACAGCAAGTCGCGGTCATCGAAGATGGCCGTCTGTTGCAGGTTAGCGATGCGGCTACGCTGTTACAGAGCCCGATCAACAGCCGCGTTGCTCGTTTGTTGGGTGATGGCTGTTTATTGCGGGGAACGGCGCAATCGGGAACCATCAACTGTGCCCTTGGTTCATTGCCATTCCCGCCGGGACTGAGTGCTCAGGACAACGACGACGTGGAGATCTGGGTCAGACCACAGGACCTAAGGGTTCAGGACGTTGGAGAATTGTCAGTCACCGTTGTAAACACCCGGCAAACTCGATTTGGCTACGAGCACAGAGTACGCGTCAACGACGTTGACCTCACAGTCCATTCAAATCAGGCGCGCAAAGCCGGTGACCGCCTGACAATCGAGGTAAGCTCAACACTACTGGCCTGGCAGCGGACCGGTAACTAGAGGTCGTCCATGATTGGCCATCCGTGGGCCGGTCGAGGTCGTCCAAATACGTAAACTATGGACGCGCTCTAGCTAACGGCAACCACAGCGCAACTTCACGACCATCAGACAGCAGCACCACGATCTCAATCGGTTTGTTTTGATCGAAATTTTCCGTGGGGCGCATCAGCATCAGGTGCATGCCACCCGGCTGCAGGGTAGCTGGGTCGGTCTTCGACAGGACAATCGATGGCACCTTGCGCATCGCACTGACGCCATCGGTGACTACGGTCTCGTGCAATTCAACACGCTTGTACTGGGGCGATCTAAAGCCGGTAATCTCGATTTGTTCGCCACAGGTGCTCAGGTTCATGTAGGCGGCGGTCATTGAACGCCCAGGCAATGGCTTGCGCACCCAGCCCTGATCTGCACTGACAACTTGATCGCACTGCTCAGAACAGGCCGACAGAAGCAACAAAGCAAGCGCAACTCCTGATAATCGCGTCATCTTGAAACGAACTCCACCGGTCTTGAGTCGTCGGCGATCCAACCGCTGAACGAAGGCGCATACAGCCTGGAACCGACAAGTCCGGCCAGCTCCATGGCCAACACATTATGACAAGCAGTGACTCCGGAGCCACACATGTGCACCACATCCCGCGGCGAGTGAGCGCCAAGTTGCGTGGACCATCGCTCGCGTAAAACTGCGGACGAGAGCCAGTGACCCTGCGTATCAATGTTGTTGGTGAAGGGA
>BQJN01000167.1 GCA_021604725.1 Lysobacteraceae bacterium
GGCGCACCATGTCAGCGTACGACGCCCAGAATGGGGCCGGAATGATGACCTGATCGCCCGCCTGAATGACCGACTCCAACACATTCATCAACGTGTGCTTGGCACCGTTGTTGGTCATCACTTCGTCGAGCGCATATTCAAGGTTGTGATCGCGCTTCATCTTGTCGACGATGGCCTGCCGCAGCTCCAGAATGCCATCGACCGGCGTGTACTTGGTTTGACCCGCCTGCATGGCTTCCCAGGCCGCCTGTTTGATATGCTCCGGGGTATCGAAATCAGGCTCACCGGCACCCAGGCCAATAACGTCGCGCCCAGCGCGCCGTAGATCGGCCGCGCGCATGCTGACGGCGATGGTTACCGAGGGTTCAATGCGCCCAACGCGCTCACTAAGACGAATGGCCACCACAAACTCCAGACAAAGGTAGGATCAGAGCGGCGATGTTGCCTATCCCGACGGCGTCATGCAAGCAATCAAGGGCAAAAAATGACTGATGTAGCGCTAGACCCGCAAAAACGCCAGCTGGCATTGATCACTCTGGCCATTACTGCTGTCTGTTTGGCCGCTGGCTTGTTGCTGCCTATCATGTCTTTTGAGACCTTTCTTTCGGAGAAAGAGCAGTCTATTGTTAGCGCCACCGTCGGACTGATAAAAAACCAGGAATGGTTTCTCGGACTAGCGATTGGGCTGTTTTCCATCGCGCTGCCGATCGCCAAAGTCGGCATCCTTAGCTATGCCATCCTTCGCAACCAGGGTATGACCGTACTCAGTTGGCTAGCCAGAATCGGCAAGTGGTCCATGCTCGATGTCTTCGTGGTGGTGGCCACTCTGGGCATGGTTCAGCTAGGGGCGTTGGGTGAAACGCAGCCTCGCATTGGCATCTATTTCTTTCTTGCCGCCGTGGTGCTGACAACCATCGTCGCCCTGCCCTACGTAGAGCACAAGATGCATAGTGCGCGCCATCGCGCTTTGCCTATTCTGGGCCTGGTATTGCTAATCGTCGGCTGCATCGCGCCATTGATGAAGGTGGACAAGTGGTTGTTTTGGGAGCAACAGTTTTCGCTGCTTGCGGCCATGCAGACGCTTCTGGCTCAGGGCCATTGGCTGCTGCCCTCAACGTTGATTATCACCGTGATACTGATCCCTATGGTCCACCTGCTCGGCCTGCTGTGGCATTCCGACCCAATATGGCAGGACCATCTTGCAAAGTGGAATATGCTGGATGTGTTCGTCATCGGCATCCTTCTGGTCTGGTTCAAGCTCAGTGACCAGGCCAATGTTGCTCCCTTGCTCGGATTTTGGTGTTTGCTGGCCGCTGCGGTGGTCTCTGCGATCGCCGGTTATCAGCGCGTGGCCAAGGACGAGGGTCCTTAGCCCCGTCCAACACTCATCGAAACGCCGCTGCCTTCAACTTCTCGATCTCATCCCTGATCTGTGCCGCCTGCTCAAATTCAAGTTCGCGAGCATGCTGATACATCCGTTCTTCCAGTTGCTTGACCTTCTTGCGAGCGACGTTGGGGTCGATCGAGGCATAGCTTGGTGAGGACTCGGCCACCTCCGAACGGCGCTGGCCCCGCCCGCGTGTCGAGCGAGCCCCTTCCATGATGTCGGGTATGGCCTTGCTGACTGATTTGGGAACAATCCCCATTTTTTCGTTGTGCGCAACCTGTTTTTCTCGGCGACGATCAGTTTCCGCGATCGCTCGTTCCATCGAACCGGTGATACGGTCGGCATACAGAATGGCCTTGCCGCGCAGGTTTCTGGCCGCACGGCCAATGGTCTGAATCAACGACCCTTCGGAGCGAAGAAAGCCTTCCTTGTCGGCATCCAAAATAGCTACCAGCGACACCTCAGGCATGTCCAGACCCTCGCGCAGCAGGTTGATACCGACCAGCACATCGAACTGGCCGAGCCTTAGGTCGCGAATAATCTCTACGCGCTCGACCGTATCGATATCGGAGTGCAGGTAACGCACCTTGATACCGTGATCGGAGAGGTACTCGGTGAGGTTCTCTGCCATCTTCTTAGTCAAGGTGGTGACCAGCACGCGATCGCCCAACTTGATGCGTTTGTTAATCTCCGACATCAAATCGTCAACCTGTGTGCCGGCCGGGCGAATCTCGACTTCCGGGTCGATCAAGCCGGTGGGGCGCACCACCTGCTCAATGACATCCCCGGACGACTTTTCCAGCTCATACGGTCGTGGCGTGGCCGAGACGAACACCGTTTGCGGTGCCCTCGCCTCCCACTCCTCGAAGCGCAATGGGCGGTTGTCCAGTGCCGACGGCAAGCGAAAGCCGTATTCGACCAGGTTTTCCTTGCGAGACCGGTCACCCTTGTACATGGCCCCAATTTGCGGCACCCCGACATGGCTTTCATCAACGAACAGCAAGGCATCTTCGGGGAGATAGTCAAACAACGTCGGCGGGGGTTCGCCTGGGGCTCGCCCAGTCAGGTGGCGAGAATAATTTTCGATGCCCTGGCAATAACCCAACTCGTTCATCATCTCCAGGTCAAACTGCGTGCGCTGCTGCAAACGCTGCGCTTCAACCAGCTTGTTGGCCGATCGCAGCTGTTCCAGCCGCATCGCCAACTCGGGGCGAATATGATCGATCGCCTCTAAAATGGTGCGTCGTGGGGTGACGTAGTGGGTTTTGGGGTAAATCGTCACTCGCGGAACACGGCGCAGCACTTCGCCGGTCAAGGGATCAAAGAATGCAATGTTTTCGACTTCTTCGTCGAACAGCTCAATGCGGACCGCCTCCTTTTCCGAGTCGGCCGGAAAAATGTCGATGACCTCGCCTCGAACTCGGTAGGTGCCCCGCCGCAACTCCATTTCGTTGCGCGTGTACTGCAGCTCAGCCAGCCTTCGCAAAACCTCGCGTTGGTCGACCGGTTCACCACGGGTTACGTGCAACACCATGGAGAAATAGTTCTTTGGGTCACCCAGGCCGTAGATCGCAGAGACCGTGCCAACAATCAGGGCATCACGGCGCTCAAGCAGAGCCTTGGTCGCTGACAGGCGCATTTGCTCAATGTGATCATTGATCGACGCATCTTTCTCGATATAGGTATCAGTGGTCGGTAGGTAGGCTTCAGGCTGGTAATAGTCGTAGTACGAGACGAAATACTCGACCGCATTGTTCGGAAAGAACTCTCGGAATTCGCCATAAAGTTGTGCGGCAAGTGTCTTGTTCGGCGCCATCACCAAAGCTGGCCGGTTCAATTGCGCGATCACATTGGCGATGGTGAAAGTCTTTCCCGAACCGGTCACACCAAGCAGTGTTTGATGCGCCAAGCCATCCTTGATGCCATTGACCAGGCCTTCTATGGCCTGAGGCTGGTCGCCTGCTGGTGTCATCTGCGTCGACAATGTAAAGGGCTTGTCCATCGAGGCCTCGTACGCGGCATGCCAACCGTTAAGAGTGACTGCATCCACCGCCGTGTGCAAGTCCTGCCAACTCTTCAGCAATGCCCATGACCATTGAGGGATTTTTCCTACGCCGGTCGAGGACTTTTTCGGCTAGACCACCGCCCAAGTTTTCTACAAACTGACTTTCGGCGACACCGTAGCGCTGTCACCCCATCACCAGGATTGGCGATGGTCACCAAATCACAGGGATGAGAAACGAAATGAAAGGACTAAACACACAGCAGGGCTTGACCCTGATTGAACTATTGATCAGCTTGACACTGTTATCGGTGGTGCTCATTGGCGGCATTCCGGCATTCAGCGACTTCACCGCCAACAACCGCATGATCACCGAAAAAAACCGGCTGGTTGGCGAGGTCAACCTGGCTCGCAGCGAAGCCATCCTGCGCAGCCAACGGGTCGTACTGTGCCCCAGTACCGATGGCATGCAATGTCTGGCTGATCCGCATTGGCACGCTGGCCGACTAATATTCATCGATAGCAATGCCAATCGAGAGCGCGACCCGAACGAACTGATCCTGCGCGCCACCGAAGCTACCGATGCCAGCCTTTCAGTCCTGACACCCCGATCCCGACGCCGTGTCATCTTCTATCCGATAGGATTTGCCCCAGGCAGCAACGCCACATTCACCTTTTGCGACGGACGAGGTGCCGACCATGCGCAGGCGGTCATCTTGTCCAACACCGGTCGCCCGAGAACATCCAGCCGTGGCCCCGGAGGACGCGAACTGCGCTGCTGATGTTTTGGATTTGCGGCGATTGTCGAAAACCTGCCCCGCGAGCCGGCATTGTTGATGAAGGCGACCATTCAAATACGAACTCCTTGGATAATATAGGCTTCCAACGGGGATCCGAACGTGGTTTCCAAAACTGCCAACCTGGTCTATTCACTAGCAGAGCAAATCATTCATGAATAATGCAGGCGTAGGGGTTGACTCCAAGGCCGCTTTCGCGCAGAATCTCGCGCCTTCGTGTTCCCCGGTAGCTCAGTTGGTAGAGCGGGTGACTGTTAATCACTAGGTCGGCGGTTCAAGCCCGTCCCGGGGAGCCAAGAACACCAAAAGCCTGCGCAGGTCACTGTGCGGGCTTTTTTTTGCCTTGATGCACTGCCAGCCCTTCGTCCTGATGCTTTCCTCAGCGTTGGCAGTGAGCCAAACCTGACCGCCTAAACCATTGGCGCACAACGCGCGTGGGCAGTTGCTGGTATGATGCCTGCCTCGAATTTTCCATGAGCGATGAAAATGTCCGCAAAGAACATCTATATGACCGTATTCCTGGGCGCCCTGGTCGCCGGATGCGCTGAAACTGAAGCCCCTGCCCCGACCAATACCGAAAGCGAGGCCCCGGAGGCGACTGCCGCCGCAACAGAGCCTGCGGCAACTGAGCCTGCGCCGGCCATGACTGAAGCTACCGAGAACCCTTTCTTCGTCGACAGCGACTTGCTGTACGGTGCGCCGCGCTTTGATCTGATCAAAGACGAACACTACATGCCTGCATTTGAGCGAGGCATGGAAGAGAACATGGCCGAAATTCTGGCCATCGCCAACAATCCCGAACCGCCGACGTTCGAAAACACCATTGTCGCCCTGGAGCGCTCAGGTGAAATCCTGACGCGAGTGGCGCTGGTATTCTTTAACATGACCGGTGCCAATACCAACGACAATCTCAACCAGACCCTGAGCGAAGTCTCGCCGCTGCTGTCGAAGCACAACGACGACATCAACCTCAACCCTGAGTTGTTTGCTCGTGTCGATGCACTGTATCAGAAGCGCAATGAGTTGGGCCTGGACGCCGAAGGTGTGCGGCTGGTCGAACGCTATCACCTCGATATGGTGCGTTCCGGTGCGCAATTGTCAGATGAAGACAAAGAAAAGTTCCGTGCCATCAACACCGAAATGGCTGAACTCGGTACCAAGTTCAATCAGAACGTTTTGGATGAAGTGGCCAGCTCGGCGGTCGTTGTTGACAACCGTGAGCAGCTAGCGGGTCTGTCTGACGCCACGATCGAGGCATTTGCCAATGAAGCCAAAGAGCGCGACATGGAAGGCAAATACGTCATCACCTTGCGCAACACATCGCAACAACCGCCCCTGACCTCGCTGGAAAACCGCGAACTACGCCAACGCATTCAGGAAACCTCTGAAGGTCGTGGCTCTCAAGGTAACGAATACGACCAAACCGAAATCGTATCGCGCATGATGGTGCTGCGTTCGCAGCGCGCCAAACTGCTCGGCTTTGAAAACCATGCAGCCTTTAGCCTGGCCGACCAAACCGCAAACAACACCAAGGCTGTGAACGACATGCTTGGCCAGCTTGGTCCACGTGCGGCAGCCAATGCGCGCCGCGAAGGCGAAGCACTGCAGGCGTTGATTGACGAAACACAAGCTGCCATGGGCGAAGAGTCATTCGAACTGGCTGCACACGATTGGCTGTATTACACCGAGAAGCTGCGCCAGGAGCGCTACAACTTCGATGAAAACCAGCTCAAGCCCTATTTTGAGCTGAATCGGGTGCTTGAAGATGGTGTGTTCTTTTTCGCCGAGAAACTGTACGGCATGACCTTCAAGGAGCTTGATCTACCGGTTTACCAGGAAGATGTCCGCGTCTTCGAAGTGTTCGACTCAGGCGAGTCGATGGGCATTTTCTACTTCGACCCGTACGCGCGCAACAACAAGCGCGGCGGCGCGTGGATGACTGCCTATGTTCAGCAATCAAACCTGCTCAACAACAGACCGGTTGTGGCCAACCATCAGAACATCGTCAAGCCACCAGAGGGTGAGCCCACCCTGCTGACATTTGACGAAGTCACCACCATGTTTCATGAGTTCGGTCATGCCGTTCATGGCCTGATGTCCGACGTCAAATACCCGCGTTTCTCGGGCACCAGCGTACCGCGCGATTTCGTCGAGTACCCATCCCAGGTGCACGAAATG
>BQJN01000168.1 GCA_021604725.1 Lysobacteraceae bacterium
CTGTTTGTTGATGCGGAGAGGTGCCGGAGCGGTTGAACGGGCTCGCCTGGAAAGTGAGTGTAGGGTTTATAGCCCTACCGAGGGTTCGACAAATTTGCCGGGAGCAAATTTCGAATGACCGAGCGCTGCGAAGGGAACCCGCAGGGTGGAGTACATGGAGGTACGGAATAATCCCTCCCGCCGAATCACGCCTAGAGTATTAGCGACTTTCGCTTGATCGCGTAGGCCGGGCCCCCTACAATTGCGCCCCCAACCGATTGGGCCTGGTGCCCAAACCCACAGTTTGTTGATGCGGAGAGGTGCCGGAGTGGTTGAACGGGCTCGCCTGGAAAGTGAGTGTAGGGTTTATAGCCCTACCGAGGGTTCGAATCCCTCCCTCTCCGCCACAATGAAACCCGCCACGAGCGGGTTTTTTTGTGGCCGAGGGCGGGTGAGACCCCTCGAGCGCCAGCGCAGGGCTCGACGAAAATCCATGTTTGGTCGTTCACCGCCTTCGGCGTGCCATTTAGGCACCCCGAACAACGCCGGCGCACGCCAAACACTAACGACACATGCATTCGCCAGCATGCACACGTATGATCATCGCGCCCGAAAACTACCGGATGGACGCATGATCTCGACCGCGACATTGATCTTGACCGTTGTACTAGGCGCAGGTGGTGCCGAGGAATTTCAACGCCTCGGCGAAGCGGTTGCGCCCAGCAGTCAAACCATTTACATCAAGGCAGACCCCTATCGGGACGACTTTTCGGGTCGCACCACGATCAATCTTGATGTCGAGCAAGTGACCAATCAGATTCGCTTTCACGCGCGGGACCTTGAGATTGATAACTACCACCTGACCGCCGGCGGCGGGAAGTCGATTGACGAGTTGACCATTACCCGTGGCGACGCTGGCCTGGTCGTGCTGACGGCGCCGCAGCCATTGAGCACCGGCCAGTACCATCTTGATATCGCATTTCGCGGTCAGTACAACCGCAACTCGGTGGGTTTGTACAAGATCGATGTGGGTGAGGATGCCTACCTTTCGACACAGTTTGAAATGCAGGATGCAAGACGCGCCTTTCCGGTCTGGGATGAACCAAGCTTCAAGATTCCGTTTCAATTGACCTTGGCTGTCCCCGCCGGCTTGACGGCTATCAGCAATACGCCTGTCCTCGACATGACCACAGTCGACAACTGGACCGAGTGGCGATTTGACCAGACCAAGTCCATTCCCAGCTATCTCGTGGCGATGGCAGTCGGCCCATGGGAACGAGTTGAGATACCTGACTCCCCAGTGCCTTCCTCGATATACACACCACGTGGGCAGAGTCAGCGTACTGTCCTGGCTGTTGAAACCATTCCTGTGGTGCACCGCGCCATGGAAGCCTACTTTGGTCAACCCTACCCCTACCAGAAACTCGACCATGTCGCGGTACCCGAGTTTCCGTACGGAGCGATGGAAAACGTAGGCATGATCACCTATCGCAGCGAAATATTGTTGCTTGACCCCTCAACCGCCAGCATTCAGGCGCGAACCACACAAGCCAGCGTGGTCGCTCATGAGATCGGGCATCAGTGGTATGGCAACCTGGTGACCATGGCCTGGTGGGACGACCTGTGGTTAAACGAGGCTTTCGCTACCTGGATTGCAGACAAGATCACCGTGCAGCAGTTTCCACAGTTTCGCAGCCACCTTTCTCTCCCACAGTCTTATGCCATGCCAGCCGACGCCAGGCCGAGCACTTTACCCATCCGAAAACCGGTCCAGTCCGAAGCCGACATCATGGACGGCCTCGGCCTCGCCTACGCCAAGGGCATCACCGTGTTGCGCATGGTCGAGGACTGGGTCGGCGCTGACGTATTTCGCCAAGGTGTACTGAACTATCTGCAAGCGCACGAGTTTGGCAACGCCAAAGCCGCGGATTTATGGGGTGCCTTGAGCGAGGCATCGGGCAAGGACGTCAAGTCGGTATTGTCTTCATATCTGGACCAGCCCGGGCTGCCCTTGATTGAAGCGAAGTTCGAGGGCACCCGCGTTGACCTCGCGCAGCGACGCTTCCTCAATTTCGGGGCGGAAGCTGCTGATCTACAGTGGTCTATCCCGCTGACATTGCGCTACGGGTCGAACGGTGCCATTCACAGGCAACAGGTGGTGCTGTCGGAGAAACAATCGACCTTCGAAACCGACCACCCTGTTGATTGGTTGTACCCAGATGCTGACGCCAATGGCTATTTTCGCTGGCAACTATCGCCACAAGCCTTTGACTCGTTGATCGAGAACCTGGACGCACTCACAGCCCGGGAACGCATCGCGCTGTTGTCAAACATAGGCGCACTGGTCGATGCCGGCAGTATCGGCGCTCACCAGTACCTTTCGGCATTGCAGGCGTTTGCACACGATCAGGTACCCGAGGTGATCTCAGAGGTCATCTCTGGCCTGCTCAAGGTCCGTGATGAAATGCTTCCAACTGAAAACACTGCGGAGTTTGCGCCCTTTGTGCGAAACACGCTGTCGCCTGCGGTCGAACGGTTTGGCATTGATGCGCGACCAGGCGAGGCCGAAGCGGTTTCCAAGCTTCGACCAGGACTGCTACTCCTGCTGGGCCGCGATGGAAGAAGCGGCGAGGTCATCGCTACTGCACAGCAACGAGCCGAACGCATCGTCGACGACGCCCCAGACATCGACCCGGCAACGGCCGGCAGTCTGCTCCGAGTTGCGGCACAAAATGGCGATGCCCTCTTGTACGAGCGATTCAAGGCCGCTTACCTGGCCAGCCAATCTCCGCGTAGAAAGCTCGACTATTTGCGCGCACTAGGCAGCTTCAAAGCCGAAGCCTTGCGCATCGACGCCCTGGCCTTTTCGTTAACTGAAGCAGTACGCGCACCCGACATGCGCGTTATTTCATCCGAAATCGCCCGCACCGATGCTGCAGGCCAGGGCCTGGTATTCGACTGGTTTTTGCAGCGCTATGAGGTAATCGCCGCGAAACTGCCACCATTTCGGCACGGCAGTATCCCCAGCTACCTGCCCATTGGCTGCGATATGGCGTTGATGGACAAAGCGGATGCCTTCTTCACACAGCAACGCATCGTCGACGGCACCTTAAGATCGCTGGAAAAAGCCAGGGACAAGGCACAGACCTGCGCCAACCTGAAAACAAGAGTAGCCGCCGATATTAAACGCTTTCTGAAGGGCGTAGAGGCTGTTGCGAAACTACAGCCTCTCGCGATACAGGGATGTATCGCTATTTCGATGGGTTTTAAGCCATTGAAATGTAAGGTTTCCGAAAACCACGCTTTTCGGAAATCGTGTGTTGCTAGTCCAGGACGGACTATTGCAACACCCTCCGTATAGAGAAGGTTCCCGCCAGCCACACCCCGGCGCCCGGCGACACCGCTACCGTTGCTCCCTTCCGGGCCTGGCGGAGTTCACAGCTTGCCGTCGCGAGGGGACCGACGGGAACGGCGCGCATTATCACATGATGCGCGTCAGATTTCACCGCTTTTGTTGATTTAATCAGCGCTTCTTTTATCGGCTTGTTTTTGTAGGGTCGACCCAGGCTTCGGTTCCATCGGAGTAGAACTCGTTCTTCCAGATCGGCACGCGCTGCTTGACCTCATCAATGACATAACGGCTGGCCTCGAAAGCCGCCCCCCGGTGCGCGGCAGACACGCCGACCCAAACAGCGATGTCGCCAATCGCCAAATGACCAATCCGGTGCACGCAAACCACGTGCTCGACGGCGAATTTCTCCAAGGCCTCGTCAACCACGCGCTGGCCTTCCGCTACGGCCAACTTCTGGTGGGCGGTGTAGTCGAGCCGCAGTACACTCCGACCATCATTGTGGTCACGGACGCGACCATCAAAAGTCACCACCGCACCGCAGGTTTGGTTGTTCAGGGAGGGCAGCAGGCGTTCGGGGCGAATAGGCTCAATATCGAGCTGAAAAGTCGCGCTCATCCGCCGCTCACCGGCGGCAAAAAGGCGATCACATCACCAACACACAATGGCCGCTCCCAGTCAGCGAACTCATCATTGACAGCAGCTCGGATCGCTGGACCAGGTTCGGGCAAGCCGTGGCGCCGCCGTAATTGGTGATACAGAGCACTGACGGTTGACGCGTCGGTTTCAACCAGCTCATTGTCACAACCCGACAACTGCCCGAACTGGGCAAAATACTCAACTCGCACTTTCATGGCGAGCGCTCAAAATCGCGGCGACCGCCGGACTTAGACAACAACTGAATTGGGCCAATGACAATGTCGTGAGACAGGCCCTTCAGCATGTCGTAAATCGTCAACGCTGCAACGCTGGCCCCAGTCAGCGCTTCCATTTCGACGCCCGTTCGATGATGAACCGCCACCTTGCAGACAACACGAACCCTGTCATCTGACTCCAGATCGATAGTGACCTTGCACTTCTCTATGTTCAATGGATGGCAAAACGGGATTAAATCGTGTGTTCTGCGTGCCGCCATCGTTCCGGCGATAATCGCGGTATGAAAAACCGGGCCTTTCTTGGTCACCAGTTGATCGCCACTGATCGCCACTTTGGCCTCCGCTGGTAGCTGGACAAAGCACTCAGCGGCCGCTTCGCGCAGACTCACGTCCTTGGCTGAAACGTCCACCATAGTCGGCCGACCTTGCGCGTCGATATGGGTTATCTCACTCATCCGCCAATCTCATACATTTCTACCTTTCGGTCATTACCCAGGGTGCTTCGAATCTCGCTGTAGCGGTCTTCGCGCACTGACCAGACCCCCGACAACTCAGACAACAAATGCTCATCATTGCCATCAAGTGCAGGTTTTAAATCGATACCATCTTTGGCAAACAGACATGTGAACAAGCGACCGTCGGTGGAAAGCCTGGCTCTGGAGCAATCGCCGCAAAAAGGCTGGCTAATCGAAGAAATAAAGCCAATTTCACCCTGGCCATCAGCGTAGGCATAGCGCTTGGCCACCTCGCCTCGAATAGCGGGCCGCAGAGGATTAAGTGGCCACCGTGACTGAACTGCGCTGAGCAGCTCAGCGGTGCTCAGCACGTTGCCCCGATTCCAGCCATTAACATTACCGACGTCCATATACTCGATTAATCGAACAATGTGAGGCGTTCCACGAAAGTGCTCCAGCAATGGCAGCACGACGTGATCGTTGTAGCCACGAATGACCACTGCATTAATCTTGATCGGTCCCAAACCTGCTCGCTCAGCGGCTTCAAGACCGGCCAGCACCTGGGATACATTGCCCCGTCCACCACTCATTCGTGCAAACACCGCCTCATCGACCGCGTCGAGGCTCAGCGTCACGCGACTGAGGCCTGCATCGGCCAATGTCTGTGCGTGTGCAGGCAACAACACGCCATTGGTCGTCAGGGCCAGATCTTCTATACCCTCAATGGCTGCAAGTCTAGTCACCAGATCGGGTAAGCGTTTGCGCAGCAACGGTTCACCGCCGGTCAGGCGTACCTTGCGAACGCCCAACTCGACACTAGCTCGAACTACACGTTCAATCTGCTCGAAGTCGAGGCGCTCAACACGTGGCGTCGGCGCCGCGTCCACCAACTCTTCGGGCATGCAATACGGACATCGGAAGTTGCAGGTATCAACAACTGATACTCGCAAGTCGTACATCGGTCGACCCAGGCGATCAAGTGCTGGGGCGGTGACCTGAAACGGCCGCACTTCAATCGGCAACATACTCAAGACTCGTAACCCTGACGCAACACCCGCCACGCGCTTTGGGCGAAGCGATCGATGCGGTTTTCCGCACCCAGCTTGATCAGTGATCGATGAAGGCGCTGCAAATTGCCTTGCGCCCACTTGCCTCGTGCGCGGCGACGCCCTCGATCAAAGTCAATCAAAAACACACGACTGTCCTCGTTGATCAGGATGTTGTGAGCGTTCAGATCGGCGTGATCCAGTCCCCACCGATGAAAACGGCCGATAGTGCGACCAATGGCTGACCAATCAATGTCCAGACCGTCAATCACGGCTTGCGCCAAAGTGTGGGTATCCTCAATCTCGCAAGTCACCAAATTGGCGCGATACCAAAGCCCATCTTGCCTGCTGTGCGCCGCAACCGGTCGCGGCACCGGCAGGTCAGCACCATACATGTCAGTCAACAGAGCGAATTCCTGAGCTGAGCGTGTTCGGTGGCT
>BQJN01000169.1 GCA_021604725.1 Lysobacteraceae bacterium
TAGGTCTTTTGACGCGCTCGCCCTGGCACACGGAAGTGCCAGCATTTTCCAACTTGTTGAAAATGAAGGGTTTCAATGACCGCGCTCCTTGAAACCCGTGTCCGCGTTGGCCATGGATGGCTAATCGTGGACGACCTCTAGCTAGAGCGCGTCCACGGATAGGTCTTTTGACGCGCTCACCCTGGCACACGGAAGTGCCAGCATTTTCCAACTTGTTGAAAATGAGGGGTTTCAATGACCGCGCTCCTTGAAACCCGTGTCCGCGTTCCACGGACGGCTAATCGTGGACGACCTCTAGCTACTTCGCTCCAGTTTGCTTGCCAGCGCCTTGCGCGCTTTGCTCCAACGCCGCTCGACGGTTCTAACGGGCATGTCCAGAGCCTCGGCGGTTTCGTTTGTCGAAAAGCCGACGAAGTAGCGGCACTCGAAAACCGAAGCCTCTTCGGGCATGGTCTTTTTCAGCTCCTCCAGCGCCGCGTCAATCGCCAACAGCGTATCTGGCTGGCTCTGGCCATCACCAAGCTGCTCGATTTCCTGGTCAGATCGTTCGCCCTTGCGTTTCTGACTGAGCTTTTTACGCGCGTTGTCGATGACGATCTGCCGCATCGCGGTCGCCGCGACCGCAAAGAAGTGCTTTCGGTCGTTATAGCCGTCGTTGCCGCTGCCCAGCATCTTCAGGTAGGCCTCATTGACCAGCGCCGTAGTATTTAGGGTCTGGCCATGGTGCATCGGGCCAAGCCGGCCGCGGGCCACCACCTTGAGCTGCCCGTAGACCAATGTGAGCAGCTGGTTAATGGCCTGGTCATCGCCTTCGCTGGAGGCCTGAAGAAGTTGCGTGATTTGGGTATCGGTCATGCGGCGACTGCCACTAGCCTGGATTATTTATGAAGGTTCGCTGGCAGGGCGAATCTGCAACGCCAGATCCGTCCTGGTAGTGAAATGGCCACGGTGGTCATTTTCGGTATGTTCATAATGGTCCTCAAGCATTTGTGGGTGGCCGCCTTTGTGAATAATCCAGGCTAGAACAGGTTCAGTGGCTCCAGCTCATCGGCAAACTCTTGATACAGCGCATAGTTGTGCGCGATCGCATCGGTAGTGTCTTTTTGGTAGTAGGCGATACGCAGCTGATCGCCGACCCAGGAATGCTCGGCCCAGTTGCCGCCCATCGCTTTGACCACCTCGAGTTCTGCGTTGTTGGCACCGGCCGCACCGGTGACTCCCGACATGATTTTGCTAAAGTCAGATAGGGACGCTTGTTCTTTGCCCTCCATTTCTTCGGCCAACTTTTCCATGCGCTGGGCGTACTCGGCTTGCATCTCAGTCGCCTTGGTCATGACTTTGACGTACATCTCGACCTGGTCTTCGTCCAGTCGCCCATCGGAGGGCGGCGTGTACTTGTCCTTGGAGGCCTGCTCCATCATCTCGCCCTGGCGTGCCATCTCGCCCAGAAAGCCTGGGGCACGAAACGAATCACTGCCGGCATCGCTGTCGTGGCTGCTGATGGACATGGTGGACGACGCCATCTGATTTAAGCCCATGGAGATGACCAGCATCATGGCAACAATGAAGGTGCAAATCAGCGAAACAATATAATGCAGTGCCCGATTGTCGTCGGGGACCTCCAGATACTGTGGAATGATGCGCCACAGGTAGACCAGCGACAGAATGGTTGCAGCTATCGACAGCAACCAACCCAACCATGGCAGTGCTCCCAGCACATTGCCAAACCATGCAGGCACCATGGCCAGGGACATGGCAGCCATGCCTCGATTGAAATCCTGCTTGCCCTTGAATACGCCAGCAAACACGGTGAACAGGGCCATCGCCACGCCGAACATGGCAAAGGCCATAATCAAGGTCAGCAGCCAATGACCAATGCCGCCATAGCGGTCGAACATCGAGAAAGGCGAGAAAATTACGGCCAGGATGCCGCTCAAAATCATGGTGCCAACAATCATCGGCACGGTGATCAGCATCGCCGTTTCCTGCCAACTCTTATTCTCGGCGTGGTACTTGGTCCAGGTTTCCTGCGAGTCGAACACGGCCCCCTTGGCCAACTCCAGCGTGCGCTTTAGATCAAACATGGTGCTCCCCTTTGACATGAAGTAGATCGAAGCGCCTAGTTTAGGTCTGATTGCATCGATTGTGTAGCGACTGTTTCACGCCTCGAGTGATCAACCTTCGCGGGGTCGGCATCGCACAACGGAAAAAGTAGGGCGGCCCAACTTGGGGCCGCCGTCAGGGGGGCTGTTTCGCTCTTAGGATCGTCGTTCCATCAACTGCCTGGCTGTCGCACGCACCTGTGCCAGTAGACGAGTGCTGACCGGAGTAGCGACCTTGCGCTCGCTCGCGCTGACAAAGCTGTGTGCCATCGGGTCGGAAAACAGCTCATTGAGCAGTTGGCAGTGCAAAGCATGGCCGGCCTTGTGCGAGACAAACCGTCCCTTGATGGGGCCGCCCGCCAGGTACAAGTCACCGACGCTATCGAGCAACTTGTGGCGAACGAATTCGTCTTTGCTGTGCAAGCCACTGTCATTGATCACCGCGGCGTCGCCGAGCAGGATGGCGTTGCTCAACGAACCACCAAGCGCCAGCCCGACACTTTGCATGTGCTCCACGTCTCGCTCCAGGCCAAAGGTGCGCGCGAAGGCGACTTTGTCAAATTCACCCGCGTCGACGTCGATGCTGAAGCTTTGACGCCCGATCATCGGGTGATCGAAATCGATGGTGGCGGTGTGAATCTGGCGGGAACAAGGCTCCAGGCGGGCCCAGCGATCGCCGTCTCGGACTTCGATGGTCTTCAGCACCCGCAAGTATCGACGTGGGGCCTTCTGGCGAACTAGACCGGTAGCGGCAAAGGCTTCGATAAACGACGCTGAACTGCCGTCGAGAATAGGCACCTCGTCGCGGCTCAACTCTACCGTGGCGTTGTCAATGGACATCGCCCGAAAAGCAGCCATCAGGTGTTCGACGGTGGAGATGCGCTGGCCATGGCCATCACCGAGTACGGTACACAATGAAGTATCTACAACGTTTTCCCAACTGGCGCTGATATGTCCGCCGCGGCCCATACGCTTGAAAACAATACCGTGTTCATCCGGGGCCGGCAGAACGCGCATGGCGACCCGTTGTCCGGAGTGCAGTCCAACACCGGCGAACCAAAGCGGTGCCGCCAGGGTGTGTTGCTGGGTTCTGTCTGCTTTTGTCACTGTCATTGCTGTGCTCCTGTCTTTCTGATTGCACCCCATCAGTGTGGCGTGAGCAGGCGGTTTGGCAGTAATCTGTGGCGGTCAGCCCCTTATCCGAGCACGACAAGCTATGAGCTACACGATTTTGGCGTCAGTTTTGGTGCCCATATGGCGCGTACTGGAACGAAACCGCATTGATCCTGAGGCACTGTTTCGTTCTTGTGACATCGATCCAGATCTGCTTCGCGACCCCGATGCCCGGTATCGTATTGAGAAGAACGATGCGATGTGGGCGGCGGTGCTGGAGGCCACCGGCGATCGTACGGTGGTGTTCAAGATCGTCGAACAGCTGCACCCGTCGACTTTGCACGCTCTGGGCTACGGTTGGTTGTCCAGCGACACCCTGAACGAGGCCTTTGACCGGTTTCAGAGGTTTTTTGCCGTGGTGTCATCGATCGATGGCATTCACATCGAACGTGAAGACGGCGAGCTACGCATCTGGGGCGAGGGTTTACCCGAAGGGCAGCGTCTTAAGCATGGTTTCCTGGGTCACGAATATTTCGCCGTCGTGCTTACCGAGATGGTGCGCTGGTTGGCCGGCTATAGCATGAGCCCACTAAGAGTCATGTTTGAGCACCCGGCACCGGTCGATTGCTCACGCTATTTCGAATATTTTCGTTGTCCGGTCGAGTTCAGCCAGCCCGGCAATCGGTTGATATTTGACCTGGAGGGTATGGATCAGCCATTGCCCACTGGCAATGCAAGGCTATCTGACCAGCACGATGCGATCGCTGGTGATTATCTTGATCGTTTGGGCATGTCGTCAATCTCCGATCGAGTGCGCCGTTGGCTCAGCACTCACTTGCCAGGGGGTAATGTGTCGCAGGAATCTGCAGCCCAAGCCATGCACTTGAGCGCACGCAGTCTACAGCGTCGCTTGTCCGACGAGTCGCAGACCTGGAGTGAGTTACTTGAGGACACTCGCCGCAAGTTGGCGCAAACCTATCTGGCTTCAGACCCAAACCTGACCACTGGTGAGGTGGCCTGGCTGGTCGGTTTTACCGAACCGGCCAATTTTGCTCGCGCATTCAAGCGCTGGACCGGAATGACGCCAACTGAGTATCGTCAGTCGGCATGAGCACTGTGGTCACCGTCGATTTGAGTTCTTAGCTGGCGGTAAATCGCCGACGTGTCTGGCGCCCTGCCGTGCCAGATGCGGAACGATAGGGCGGCTTGTTCTACCAGCATACCGAGCCCGTCTGTTGCCGAGCGTGCGCCACAGTCGCGAGCCCATTGCAGGAACGGGGCCGCCGCCGCGCCATAGCTCAAATCATAGCAGTCAGTATCTGTCAGCTTGAGTTTTGGCATGTCAATCGATTGGCTGTGTCCGGCACTGGTGGCGTGGATGAGCAGATCGAATGGCCCACGTTGCGGCCAGTCATGCAGCGAGCATGCTCGAGTGCCTGGAAAGCTGTCGACGAGCGCTTGCGCGCGCGACAAGGTTCGATTGGCTATGGTTATCGTCAATGGCCGTTGTTCGAGCAGCGGACCGAGGATGCCGCGGGTCGCACCACCTGCGCCAATAATCAGCAGTCGCTTGCCCGCTAACTTGATGCCGTGACGTCGAGTGAGATCTCGAACCAGGCCAGGCCCGTCCGTATTATCACCATGCAGCCCACCGGCAACGTGCAGCGTGTTGACCGCGCCGGCCAGGGTGGCTTCGGCAGAGAGCGTGTCGCAGAACCTGGTCGCCGTGGATTTGAAGGGAACAGTAACATTGAAGCCGAGAAAGCCATGCTCAAGCCACCTTTGCAGATCGGCCTCGAACTGTTCTTCGGTGCTGGCCAGCTTGTGGTAAACAAGGTCGATGCCTTGTTGTGCGGCAAAGTTGTGATGTATCTGCGGCGATAAGGAGTGCTCGACCGGGCAGCCGACGACGCCGAAACTTGCGCTCATGTCAGCTGTCCAGCCAGTCTGCCACCTGCGGTGCGAAGTAGCTGAGAATGGCATCTGCCCCGGCCCGCTTGATGCACAGCAAGGATTCCAGAACCGCAGACTTCTCGTCCAGCCAACCATTGTTGGCCGCAGCTTTGATCATGGCGTATTCGCCCGACACCTGGTAAACGAATGTTGGTCGTTTGAACTTCTGTTTGACCCGGTACACGATGTCCAAGTAAGGCATGCCAGGTTTGACCATCACCATATCCGCCCCTTCGACCAGGTCCAGCGCCACCTCGGTCAGAGCCTCATTGCTGTTGGCCGGATTCATTTGATAGGTGTTCTTGTCGGCATTGCCAAGGTTTCCGGACGAGCCCACGGCGTCTCGAAAGGGACCGTAGAACGTAGATGCATATTTGGCCGAGTAGGCCAGAATCTGCGTGTTGCACTGACCAATATGCTCCAAGTGGTCGCGAATGGCGCCAACACGGCCGTCCATCATGTCTGAAGGGGCAACGATGTCAGCACCAGCTTCGGCATGCGATGCCGCCTGTTTGACCAGGACGTCGATGGTAGCCTCATTCAGGATCTCGCCAGTTTCCGGGTCCATGATGCCGTCCTGGCCATGGCTGGTGAATGGGTCCAGCGCGACATCGGTGATGACGCCAAGCTCAGGGACCTCTGCCTTGATCGCTCTGACCGCTTGTTGCGCCAGGCCGTTTTCGTTGTACGCCTCCTCGGCCAGTTCGGACTTGAGGCTGGCATCGACCACCGGAA
>BQJN01000170.1 GCA_021604725.1 Lysobacteraceae bacterium
TTGGGGCACCCCAGCCGGTGCGACCTAGAATATGGGGTAGAGGTCGCCATCCATGGCGCGACGTACAAGCTTCGAATGAAAGCCCAGCCTCGACATCCCTGTCGAGTCGTTCGGCGCTTGCGGCGTGCCTTGGGGCACCCCGCACTACAGCGCCTCACCCCTCATTGATCTCTTTTTCTCATTGTGCTTACTTCTTGTATTGCACGAAGTAGTGTCGCAACAGCCTTGTTAGCGTTTCTTGCGCACCAGAAGTTGTTTCGGACGTCGTGCCTTGGCTTTTGAGAATAGCGAAAAGGTTTGGCTGACGTAGTTGGTGACGGCGTCGACCTGTCGACAGTAGTCGCGAAGCTCATCGGTGTACTCCGCTTCGACCATGCGGATTGGCCGCTCCGGGTTGAAGGCATCGAAACGGATGTAGAACCAGGGCTCCCCTCGTTTCAGGATCAGCGGCTTGGAGGTGTCATACCACTCAAAGGCCCACATCATGCGCCGCGGCCAATCCTGTAGCGGAAAGCGCCCGCCAATCAAAAGGCCTGGCCAGCGATCGCCCTTGTAGTCTCTGATCGGCGGCAACTGAGTGAATACGCAGGTTTCATCGACAACGAAACGGTAGGGGGTATGGATCTGTATCACTGGTCGATCGGGGTGCCGCCAGTGGTCAACAGGCATCAGCACCAACATGTCGTCCAGCTTTTCCACCGCAATCGGTGAGTCCTTGCCCAGGTCGTTGTTGAACATCCAACGCCCATTCATGTCGCGTTTGATTGATATCTGCGCATCGATTGGGCACGGCACTTCCAGCAGGCGCACTTCGTTCTGCAACACGGCAGGACAGCTTTGTACTGCCTTGGCCGAGGCCTCTTTGCGCATGGGGTACTTCAGTACCGAGGGGGCATCCCACAAAATGCCCGCCGGCACCGGGTCAATCACCCAGCCGACGTCAAGTATGCGTTTGCTGGAAGGCTTTTCCTTGGAAAAAAACATCAGTCGTTATGTGTCCGGATTGTTGTAGAGTTCACGATCGAGCTCGCCTTCGCTGTTGGCCACCACGGTGGTGACCATGGCGTCGCCAGAGACATTGACGGCGGTTCGCACCATGTCCAGTACTCGGTCAATTCCCAGAATCAAGCCAATGCCTTCGACCGGGAGACCAACTTGTACCAAAACGGTGGTCAGCATGATCAGGCCAACGCCGGGTACGCCGGCGGTGCCAATTGAGGCCATGGTGGCCATCAGCACCACGGTCACCAGTTGCATCACACTCAAGTCAAAGCCATAGGCCTGAGCGATGAACACCGTTGCCACGCCTTGCATGATGGCGGTACCGTCCATGTTGATGGTCGCTCCGAGTGGCACGGTAAACGATGCCACCGAATTGTTGGCGCCGAGTCGTTCTTCGACGGCGCGCAATGTCACCGGAATCGTCGCGTTGCTGGATGCGGTTGAGAACGCAAAGATCTGCACGTTGCGCATCTTTCGTAGCCACAGCATGGGGTTGAGTCCGGTCAGACCTTTCAGCAATGCCGGGTAGGTGACAAAAAGGTGGATCAGCAGGCCGCCCAGCACCACAAAGAAATATTTGAGGACCGGCTGGAAGGCTTCCCATCCGAGCTTTGCAAATAAACCAGCGATCAAGGCAAAGACACCGTAGGGTGCGACTTTCATGACCATCACCACCAATGACATGATCACTTCGTTCATGTCACCGAACCAGTCGCGAACCCGCTTGCCAGCGTCGCCGGCCATGGTGATGGCGACCCCGAACAGGATGGCGAAGATGATAATCGCCAACATCTTGCCTTCGGCCAGTGCGGCAACCGGGTTTTTTGGCACCAGATTCAGGATGACCTCTTTTATGCCCGGTGCTTCTTTTGGCGTGTAATTGGCCGCTTCCAGGGCAATGCCGGCACCAGGGCTGAACGCGAGCGCGAGAATCATCGCGAAGGTGACGGCAAGCGCCGTGGTCAACAGATACAGGCCCAATGCCTTGCCACCGAGGCGACCCAGCTTGGCCGGAGACGCCAGCGACGATGCACCACATATCAGTGAGACCAAAACCAGCGGCACCACCAACATTTGCAAGCCTTGTACAAACAACTTGCCTACGACGTCGAGCAGTCCGTCGATGACGTAAGTTTGTATAAAAGCGATATCGCTGAGGACCATGTTGGCCAGCAGGCCAAAAATCGCGCCGGCACCAAGGCCAATCAGAATCTTTTTGGTCAGGCCCGAGGCCAGGGGATGGGCTGTCATTTGTTTTTTCGCTCCCGCTTTGCTTAGTGCGACATTATAAGCATGTATCGAGCCGATTCATTCGCTGTCCAGGACAAACGACATTCAAATGTCGGGCCTGAGCTTGATCTGTTGGCTAAATGCCGCAGCAGCACCGAGCAACCCGAGCTCCGGGTGCCCCGCGACGGCTTGAACAATCTGCGCCATGTAGTCGCCGTAGCGCCCCTTGCTCTCAAAGCGCTGGCCGAAGTCCGAGTCTGCAATAACCGGTGCCAGGCGTTGCGCCAACTTGCCGACAAGCACGAATGCATTGGCGCCATGACACAAGGCGAGTTCGCCAGCGGCATGTCCCATGGCGCTCAAGTAGTGCAGTAGGGCGTTGCGCCATCGCGGATCGTTTCCAGACAGGGCGCTGACCCAGGCGATCGAGTCGTTCTCCGCCTGCAGTGGTTGACCCTCGATCTGGGCCAGTGCCGAAGCGAAAACTCTCAATCCGCCGCCACATAAAACGCGTTCAATCGAGACTCGGCCATGGCGTTGGCGCAAGTGGTCCTGCACAAGTTGCTCGACTTCGTTGGCGGGTGCGAACTGGATATGCCCGCCTTCCGTCTCAACCACAGTAATTTGCCTATCGCGTCTGGCCAATAGGGCCACGCCGAATCCAGTGCCTGGACCGGCGACCGTGATCGAGCCATCGCCTGGCAACGGCATTTTTGGACCGCCAACTGCGATCAAATCCGTCGTATTCAGCGCGGCAACGCCGTATGCCATGGCACCGAAGTCATTGCACAGGTGCACCCGATCCAGGTTCAAGTTGTTGGCAAGGCGACGCGCATTGAGTGACCACGAGCCGTTGGTCATTTGCACATCGGGCCCTCGAACGGGGGCAGCGATGGCGATTGACGCGGCGCGCGGCAGAGGGTGGTCGCATTGCTCTGCATAGGCCAACCACGCATCGGTGAAGTGCTGGTAATTGGCGGTTTTCAAAGTGCGGCAGGGGCCCAGGTCGACGACGCTACCGTCTTGGATGGTCGCCAGGGCGAACCGCGAATGGGTGCCGCCTATGTCTACGGTAACGATCTTCCTCGGCTTCATACGATGCAGTGTAATGGATTAACACTGCTGGCTGGTTGTGTCGGTATCATGGTGACCTTACGAAACTACAAATCAGATGGAGCCATCAACCATGATGGAGTTGAGCTGGTGGGCTTGGGTACTGATACTCGGTGTCGGTCTACCCATTGTTGTGTTGCTGGTTCTGGCGGCTGTGGCCTATTTCTTTGGCCGGCGTTGGGTTTCGAAGTTTGTCGATCCCGATGCTGAGGCCATGCATCAGCAACTGATGAGGGACAGGGAACGATCTCCCAATGCCACTGCCGAAGAGTTAGTGGCACCGGTGATTCGAAAGCAGGCACTGAAGTGCGGCCTGGTGGGGGCCGTGACCGGTCTTGGAGGCTTCGTCACCTTGCCCATCGCCTTGCCGGTGGACCTGTTGCTGACCGCCCGCTATCAAACGGCCATGGTGTCATTTATCGCATCGGCCTACGGTCATGAGTCGGCAGTGGAAAACAAGGCCGCCACCTATGCCGTGTTGACCGGCAGTACCGAGTTGACCAGGCTGACCTCAAAGCTGTTGCAGCGATATCTGCCCAAGGTGATTGGCAAGTCGTTCTCCAAGCTGGTCCCGATTGTGGGGGCGGTGATCAGCTTTGCTGTCAACTACGCGATGGCCAAGGCGATGGCGCGTATGGCCATTCGCTGGTATAGCCGTGAGCAACGCGCCAGCGGTCAGCCGGTGTGACCATTCGCCATTGCGCTCAAGCCAAACCGGCAGTATCGTCAGTATCAATGTAGCCATTTGGGAGTGAAATAAATGGAATGGGTGTTCTTGGGAATTCTGGTCCTTCTGGTGTTTTATGCCGTAGGGCTCTACAACACGCTGGTCCGTACTCGCAACAGGTTCAAAAACGCGTTTGCGCAAATTGATGTCCAGTTGACTCGTCGCCATGATCTGATTCCAAACCTGGTGGAGACGGCCAAGGGCTACATGAAGCATGAGCGCGAAACGCTCGAGGCGGTGATTAGTGCCCGCAACCAGGCCGTTGCAGGTTTGAAAGCCGCTGCCGCTAACCCGGCCGACCCCGATGCAATGAAAAATCTCGGAGGAGCAGAGACAGCCCTGGGCAGCGCCATGGGGCGCTTGTTCGCGGTCATGGAGGATTACCCTGACCTGAAAGCCAATCAAAACATGATGCAGTTGTCTGAAGAGCTGACGTCCACAGAAAACAAGGTGGCCTTTGCGCGTCAGGGCTACAACGATTCGGTCATGGACTACAACAACCGCCGCGAGACCTTCCCAAGTGTGCTGGTCGCGAACATGTTTGGCTTTGGTGAAGCAGAGCTGCTGGAAATCGAAGACGAGACCATGCGCGAGGCGCCGAAGGTCGAGTTCTAATTTCAGCGACTCGAACCCTTGAGCTTTTTTCAACGGCAGGACAAAGCCAGGCGTAATACGCGCTGGCTGGTGGTGATGTTCATCGTCGCCGTGGTCTCGATCGTATTGGCGATCGATCTGGTGGTTGCAGTGGTGGTTGCCTTTGGTGATAACCCCGATGACTATGTCGATCCAACGCGGGCATTGAGTGCTGAGCGGATCGTATCTCAGTGGCAAGTGCTGGTTTGGAGCAGCCTCGGCGTGCTGCTGCTGATCGGCGGGTCCAGTCTGTTTCGCATTATGCAATTGTCAGCCGGCGGCAGCGCTGTTGCCGAAAGCGTTGGTGGGCACCTGGTGACCGCCGATACTACCGACTACAAACTGCGGCGCTTGCGCAACGTTGTTGAAGAGGTGGCGCTGGCGTCGGGTGTGCCGGTGCCGCAGGTGTATGTGTTGCCAGAGGAGCACGGCATCAATGCATTCGCCGCCGGCTTTTCAACCTCCGATGCTGCAATTGCTGTGTCGTCAGGTTGCATCAAGCACTTGAGTCGGGATGAGCTACAAGGCGTTGTTGCGCACGAGTTCAGCCACATACTCAATGGCGACATGCGGCTCAATGTGCGTCTAATGGGCGTTCTGTTTGGCATTCTGGTGCTCGGCATCATCGGCCGTCATCTAATGCGCAGTGCTCATTACGGCTCGCGAAACAAGAATGCCGGGGGCATCGTTTTCGTTGGCTTGGCGGTGATGGTTATCGGCTATGTTGGGGTGTTCTTTGGCAATCTGATCAAGGCGGCCGTATCGCGACAGCGCGAATACCTGGCGGACGCTTCGGCTGTGCAGTTCACCCGAAACCCTGGTGGAATTTCTGGCGCGTTGAAGAAGATCGGAGCGCTGTCCGATGGCTCACGTCTGCAGCATAGCGATGCCGAGGAGGTCTCCCACATGCTGTTTGCCTCAGGGTTCTCTCAGCTATTTTCCACGCACCCGCCATTGGTCGAGCGCATCCAGGCCATTGAGCCCAGCTTCGATCCGAAACAGTTTGAAGAAATCAAAAGACAGCTGGCCAACCCCAAGCCAGAGCCGAAAGAGGAGCTGTCGGCCGATGAACGGGCGCGAAAAGTGGCCGGGCTTGGCGCAGTAGTGGCCGCCAGTGCCG
>BQJN01000171.1 GCA_021604725.1 Lysobacteraceae bacterium
GGCGGCGGCTAATGAATTGCAATATTTTCGAAGCTTGCAACGATGACGGTTGGTATCGCCGTTGTCCTCGTCAGCTGAGTCTTGCCGAACCGGCCTAGCCTACATACAGTTCGGGCCAACCAGTCAGTCCGAATTGGCTTAGTCGTCGCGTTTCTGGCGTGAGCGAACTTTGGCGTAGCCAATCGCCAGGCCGATACCAACACCTATGGCAATACCCACCGCAATTTGATTGAGTGCGACGCCTACTGCGGTGCCGATGCCGGCTCCCAAAGCAATGAACATTCCAAGTGCGGAATCTCGCATGGGCCGGTCTCCTGCATTGTTTGCCTTTAATCTCCAGCGCCATTGTACTGCAACTTGCGCACTGTGGTGACGTTCAGTAGAGCCGAAGGCGCGCCGCTGTGTGCAACTATTGTTTGGCTACAACGCGACGCAGCCGGTCCAGAGTGCGAGTCAGTTCTTCAGTCATGGCAACACGGGAGGGTGGCTGGCGAATGGCCTGTTCCATGGTTCGGTCCGGATCTTCCAAAGTGGCACGGTCCAATTGCAAACCATGTCGACCCAGCATTTTGTTCAGCTCGTCAAACTTGGCCAGCAACTCGCTGCGCGTCGCCTGGTAGGCGTGTTCGCCCAGTCGTTTGCGGCTGGAGTAGCTGAAGACGTTGGTGAAAAACATCTCGCCATCATCGCGGTTGGGCTCCAACAGCAACAAATCAGAATCGTCGTAGACGGCCTGGTTTTTCTCCAATCCGATCTGCATACGAGACTGGATCAGGGCTCGTAGCGTTTGTGACAAAACCAGAGGCAAGCCGCCGTCAACCAACTTGCGCTTGTGTGACTGCTGGTTCTTGGATGCATCGTATGGCACCAACGGGTTGATACCAATGACCAGGTCAACACCGCTGTCCAAGGCCACCGATGCGTGCAGCGTGCGACGCAATACGCCATCGACATAAGACCGCGAGTCAATTTCTACGGGCGGATACAAGCCTGGCAGGGCCGCACTGGCCTGAACCGCCTTCGAGATCGGAACGTGATCAAACCCGGGTGCCCCGAAACGAACGGCGGCACCACTGTCCAGATCGACAGCGACGATGTACAGGGCACGACTCAATTGACGGAAATCATTGGTGCGTCCGGGTGTGGCAAATACCCGGCTCAAGAATTGGTTCAAGCCATCATTGTCAAAGAAGCCGGTGGGGATTGCCTTGCCAAATCGGCCCAACTGCTCGCTCACGGTCGAGTCAAACGGACGGGTCAGCAGCGACCACACCGAATCGGCCACCAGCCCCGGAACTTTGCGCATGCGCTGCCAGTATTCGGCGAAGGCTGGTTTCAGGAACAGCTCCGGGCGAAAGGGGTGCTCAGGCGTCTCGTCTTCAACAAAGATGCGACACATGGTCGACGTGCTCATGGCGTTGGCCATACCCGCCGCGACAAAGGCACCGGCACTGACACCAACGTAGACGTCAAGATCAACCAGTTTTCGATCGATCATGGCTTCGTCCAGCGCCAGCAGCGCGCCGAGCTCATAGATGCCGCCCAGGGGGCCGCCGCCGGCCACAGCCAGTCCGATTTTTCCAGACGCCGGTTGCAGGTGGGCTTTCTTTGATGTTCGCAGTGTCAGCATTTATGGGCCTGAGTAACCGTGTGAGTGTTTGAAACGCATCGCAAAGGATATTGTATCTACTTTCGACTTGCCGCACGATGCTGCTATGCCGCTTCGATTGATACTTGTTGTAAGACATCTGCTCGAACCATTGGTTCTGTTGTGGTTGTTGCAGGCGATGGGGTTTTCATGGCTTGTCAGCATCTTGTTGCTTTTTCCATGCATGTTCGCTGTCAGATTGGCGGAAATGGCGTTTCAGTTCTCGGTGGCCCGCTACTTGCGGGGGCAGCCATTCAAGGCTCCGTTGCTCGCCTGGTGGCGCGAGTCTGTGGCATGGAGCGTGTTTGGCCTACTGCAAATTCCGTCAATTCGTCCTTATTGCCAAGGCAAGCGGCCGGTCACCTTCGTGCTCGTGCATGGCTACGCTTGCACCGGTGGTGTCTGGTCGAGGTGGATTGAGCCGATACAGGCGGCGGGGTTCGGACTTTGCATGCCTGATCTGGAGCCGTGGGTGTTGTCTCGCCAGCAAAGCGTTGAGCAGTTGCGGCAGATCATTGCCGACTTGCCACCGGATCAGAGTCTGGTTTTGGTGGGACACAGCATGGGTGGCGTCGAGCTGGCGCTGTGCCTGCGTGATTATCCAGAGCTACAGGCTCGGTGTGTTCGTTTGATTACCCTGGCCTCACCGCATCATGGCAGCAAGTTGGCTGGGTTGGCATTGACGCCTGGCGATGGCCCTTCTACCGAGGTGGACAGCTGGCTCGAAGTGGCCCCTGCGGTGCCGACGACCTGTGTGGTCAGTGTTGATGACAACCTGGTGGTACCGGCCGACAGTGCCAGTTTGCCCAATGCTGACAATCAATGGTTGGACGGCGCGGGGCATCTGGCCTTGTTGAATCGTTCCGACTTGATCACCACTTTAGTGTCAACGATTAACGCTGACCTGGAGACCCATCAGCATGGAAACCGGACAAACCGCGCCTCTGTTTAGCCTGCCCGCCGACAATGGCGACACCTTCGCGCTGGAGCAGCAGAAGGGAAAACGGACCCTGTTGGTGTTTTATCCCGGTGATGACACGCCGGTTTGTACACGGCAGTTATGCGATTACCGAGATGGTATCGAGGTGTTCAGCGATTTGGGTGTCGAGGTCATCGGCATTAGTCGTGACAACGCTGACAAGCACAAGCGATTCAAGGACAAGCACCAGCTGCCGTTTACATTGCTGACGGACGACAAGCTTGAAGTGGCCAAACAATACGGTTGCGCCGGCATGCTTGGCATGCGTCGTGGTGTTTTTCTTGTCGACGAGTCCCTGATCATCCGCTATGCGCATGTCGAGGCCGTGGCTTTGTTCAGGCGTCGTCGCGAAGAGCTGGTGGAGGCGATCAAGCGCCTTGACTGAAAGGGTCGTTGAAGAGATCGGCGCCGAACGGCTGCGCTATTGGCTTGAGCTCAATCGAAAACTGCACGAAACGGAGCTTGAGGCCGAACAACAGCGCCGCCTGGACCGGCTTCAGCATTGGCAGCGCAACCGCCTGGCAAGCACTTACGCCGACTTCTACCAGCAAGCACGCTACCGCAAGGCAGTGCGCTTTTTCCTGGATGATCTGTATGCACCAGGCAATCTGGTCAGACGCAACACGGACGTGCTTCGGGTGTATCCAGTGATGAAACGGCTGTTGCCGGATCAGACGCTGTTGACGGTGGCGCATGCGCTGGAGTTGCAGGCGCTGTCGACACGCCTGGATCAAGCGCTGGCGCTGGCGATGGGACCCGTGCTGGATCAGAACATCAGCATGGACGACTATGCGGACGGCTATCAAAAATTGGGGTGTGAAGTGCCGCGTCGTCGGCAGATCGAGTTAAGTCAGGTGATCGGGCAGGACCTGGACAAACTGATCAAGTTGCCACTGATTGCTCGGACCTTGCGGATGTGTCGCTATCCGGCGCGTTTGGCCGGTCTCGGACAGTTGCAGTCATTTCTGGAGCGAGGCTTTGAGGCCTTTCGAACGATGGGCACGTCAGGTGCGTTTTTGGACGCGATTGTTGAGCGTGAAACGGAGTTGCTCAACGCACTGCTGACCCGCGGCCAGCCGTAGCTTCCGGCCGCTCAACTCATCTCGTCTATGTTGTCGAGGTAGTTGTGCACCTCATTTTCGATCATGCCCTTGATTGGCGTCAGCAAGATGTTGAGCTTGGCCAGGAAGTGCACATGGCCTTCATCGATGGTCAATCGCCCCTCGACCCCGGGTCGTTGAAAGCATAGTTGATCATCTTCCCACCAGCATTCCAGCTCGAACCGCTCGGTCATGGCATGCGCCATCTGTTCAGCGCGCTCCTGAACTTTCTTGATCGGCTGGTGGTGCGGCTTTTTGATATCAATCGTTGCCATATTTTCCTTAAGTCTCGGTCTTGTGTGTGAGTGGTTTTGATTTGGTGAGGTTGTCGCATTATTCATCGGCTGGCTCGGGAAATCGAGTTGACGATGCATTCGGCGACCGTTTGTGCCAATCTTTGGCAACGGAAAAGGGAGAGGTCAAATTAACACACGCCGTACCATGCCGCGTCTCGGACTGGTGATCAGCTTTTCGCTGCTGTCTGCTCAGCTGATCGCGGCCGACCTGACTGGGCGCGTCAGGCTGACTGTAGACGGCGAGTTGTTGGCTGCAGACGAAGCTCGCGACGCGGTCATTTACGTGCGACCTTCACAAGCACACCCAACCGAGCCGGTCGCGCCGCAAACCATGGTCACTCGTCGCAAGCAATTTGATCCAGAGGTGTTGGTGATCACGCCGGGCACTGAGGTCAGCTTTCCAAATACCGATCCGATCTTGCATAACGCTTTTTCGGTGTCCAACAACAATCGCTTTGATGTCGGTTTGTATGGCGAGGGTGAGTCAGAGAGCGTGCAATTTGATACGCCAGGGCTGGTGCGTGTGTACTGCAACGTACATCACTCAATGGTGGCGCACATTGTTGTTGTTGATACACCCTGGTTTACCCAACCAGACAGCCAGGGTAATTTCAGTCTGCGCGATGTTCCAGAAACCGGTGAGCTATTCGTCTGGCATCCGCGCACCGATGTCTACCGCCGCCGAGTCATTGATCTGTCCGAACTAGCCTCGCAGGCACCGTTGGACATTGAATTGGCGGTCACGCGCAGGAAGGTGCCGCAACACACCAACAAATTCGGCAAGAGTTACCGGCGGGAGCGTCGTCGTCGAAGTTACTGAGTCAACGTTCTGGACATTGGATAGATGGCGTAGTCACATTCGATGGTATAAAGAGCATGGCGATAGCATGGGGAAGGGGCCCACATATGGCTAAGGAACAAACGAACGTAAAGACCGCGCTGCCGCTGGGGGCCAGAATATTCATATTGCTGGCAGCGCTGTTGGTGATTGCAGTGGGTGGTGCTGTCGGCGTGACCTGGGTCGAGGCCAACCGTATCGCCAATGCCGAGCTGCAATCAGAAGTTGAGCAAAGTCATCTGGCCAGGCAGCGTATTAGCGACCAACGCTTTGACATTCTGTCGCTGATAGCTGAACTGGTAGCCGGGGACGCCGATCTTGTCGCTTACATAGAAGTGGCTACCGGTGTAGATCTTGGTTTTGGTGGCAGTAGCGGCCTGGACCGTCGCTCGGCCTTGGACTTGCTGCTGGAGCGCCAGGCACAAACGGGCTTTGATTTCGCCATCTTGATGGATCCAGATGGCGTAACACTGGTACGCACCGATCGCCCGGATTCAGTGGCAGAGGATTTCAGCACCGAACCGCTGGTTGCAGATGTTGTTGCGACCCTGGAAACCGGTTACGGCCTTTGGGCCGATCGACGCGGACTCTATGAGGTCGTTGTTACACCGATGGTTCGTGATTTCGAGTTGGTGGGCTTCCTGATGGCAGGCCTTGCCGTTGATGACCGAACCCCAGGTAGTGTCGCAGAACTGACCCGTGGCGAAGTTGCGTACCTGCTGGCACCGGACTATTCACTGGTCGCGTCAAGCGCCGGCGATGCCGAAGTGCCCCTGATGGCTGCGCTACTTAACACCGCGCCGAGCATGGCCATGGGCGATGAAGACA
>BQJN01000172.1 GCA_021604725.1 Lysobacteraceae bacterium
CCCATGGACGTCATGCGCACCGGTTGCTCCATGTTGGGCAATCTGGAGCCTGAAGACGATTTCTCGCAGCAGCAGGACAAGGCCGACCGCTTGCTGGCGGCGTTTCCTTCTATCATCTGCTATTGGTACCGGTACTCGCACGACGGCGTTCGTATCGAGACGCAAACTGATGACGATGGCATCGGCGCCCATTTTCTGCACTTGTTGCACGGTGAGAAGCCCAGCGAGTTGCATGCCAAGGTCATGGATGTATCGCTGATCCTTTATGCTGAGCACGAGTTTAATGCCTCGACGTTCACCGCTCGTGTTTGTGCGTCAACACTGTCGGACATGTTCTCTTGTGTGACCGGTGCTATCGGTTCATTGCGTGGTCCGTTGCATGGCGGTGCAAATGAAGCGGCCATGGACATGATTGAGAAGTACAACTCGGCTGAAGAGGCGGAAGCCGATGTCCACCGCAAGCTGGCAGCCAAAGAGTTGATCATGGGCTTCGGCCACGCTGTCTATCGATTGCGAGATCCGCGCAATGCGATCATCAAAGAATGGTCACGAAAACTGTCGGAACAGGTCGGTGACAAAGTCTTGTTTCCGGTTTCCGATACAGTCGAGCGCGTGATGCAGGAAGAAAAGAAGATGTTTGCCAATGCAGACTTCTTCCATGCTTCTGCCTATCACTTCATGGGTATTCCAACCAAGCTGTTTACGCCGATTTTTGTGATGTCGCGGATCACCGGTTGGGCCGCGCATATCATGGAACAACGGGCCAATAACCGAATCATTCGACCGGGTGCTGAGTACACCGGACCGGACGATCGCAACTGGCCGTCGATTGACGCTCGTTAGTCGGCTTGTATTGTTGCTTCTGCTGTCGTTTGATGCGACAGCAGAAGCCATTCCCGAGATTGTTGAACTGCTGGAGACTGATCGTATCCGGCAGGCCGAACAGGCTGTGTCCAACGCCGTGGCAGCCTACGACGACCAACCCTTCGCCTACTTCTGGATGACGCGCTATGCGCGGCGACACGCGCAGGCCTCGACCCCACTGTCGCCAGCCGACGTCGCTCTGCGCAAAGGTGAAATGTTCGCGATTCTGGCAAAGATGTCCGGCTTTTTTGGCAAGTACGGTTTGGCTCGCAAAAGCCGCGAAAATTTTCAACACGCAGCTGATCTTGAGGCGCAATCACCCGACATGTTGCGAGGGATGATGATCTATTACGCCCAGGCACCATTTATCGTTGGTGGCAGTGAGCGCAAGGCACTGGATCTTGCCAGGAAAATTGGCGAACTAAATTCTTTTGAAGGGGCGCTGGCTTTTGCTGCTGTGGATGCTGGCAACGGACGCCTCGAATCGGCCATTGAGCACTACAAGCAGGCTGTGAAACAAAAGCCCAATGATGCGGACGCCTGGTTCGCACGGGCCATGACGGAAGAAGCGGCAGGGCAGCACGGCGCTGCATTGCAAAGCTTTGACCGTGTTTTGGAAATTGAGGCCAAGCACTCACAGGCGTTATTTCAATCGGCCAGAATCATGATTCAGCAGGGTGAGCGCCTGGCGCTGGCTGAGCAACGCATGTCGCACTTTATAGAGCTGCTGAGCACTGAACTTGCTGCATGGCGACAGCGCGCATGCAGTTATCTGACTGCCACCGAGTCAAGGCATGCCTCTTGCGCGCAATGATGGCCATGACCATTAGCGGTTGAGTTGTTCAGGTCGAGCTAGCAAACTTCTGTTTTGGGTTTATTTATCAGGTTAGCCAATGAAGGTTTTTGCGGTCGTTCTGACTCTCCTTTTCATTTCAACACCCGGCTTTGCACAACCATTTCAGGAGGCCGAGGCGCTCAGAGAAGCCAACGACTTCGATGCAATCGAAGCACTGGTGGCTGGCCATGTTGATGGTGATGGCGAACAAGCCGCGGAGGCCAATTACTGGATGTCCAGAGTTGCGATGTTTCGTGGCGAGATCGACGATGCAGTCGACTATATTGAGGCTGCTATTGAAATGAATCCTGGCCAGTCGCGCTACCAGTTGGCGGCCGGCAACGCCTATGGTCGCTCCGCTCAAGAAGCGAGTTTCTTCAAGCAGATGGGATTGGCCAAAAAGAGCAAAAGGGCCTATGTGAAAGCAGTTGAGCTGGACCCCAACAGCATTCCAGCCCGACGTGGCCTGATTGGCTACCTGAGCAACGCGCCAGGCATTGCCGGTGGCGATATCGACGAGGCGCGGGCGCAGGCGCAAGCGATCGCAGAAATTGACCAGATCGAAGGGTTATTGAGTCTGGCTGGTATTGAACTGGCAGATGAACAGCCGAAACAGGCGATGGCCTACTATCGACAGATACTTGAAATCGATCCTGAGCACATCAATGCAAGGTTCAATCTGGCCATGGCCTCGGCTGCTGAAGAGGACTATGACACGGCGTTTGCTGGGCTGGAAGACGTCATCGAGCGCGATCCAGAGCACCTGCAGGCCAACTACCAGTACGGTCGATTGGCAAGCATGTCCGAGCTTAACCTGGAAAAAGGCATTGAACGATTCGATCGCTTCCTCGAACTTGGTCCTGACCAGACGCCGAATTGGCGGGCCTGGGCAAACTATCGTGCTGGCATGATTTACGAAAAGCTGGAGCAGCCAGACGTGGCGTTGGCCCGCTATCGTACGGCCTATCAAATCGACCCTGAGCACGAAGAGGCGGAAGAGGCGATCGATCGACTGGAGTGAGGCCAGGCACCTGACTGTCCTATTTCGCACTATTGCGTCATTCCGGACTCCGATCCGGAATCCATTGTCTCGCGCTAACGCGCCTCTGGATCCCGGGTCCAGGCCCGGGATGACGACTTTGTGGCTCGGGATGACGTTTGTGAAGGCCGGGATGGCGTATGCGCAGACCTGGGATGATGTCGTCGCGGCCACTAACCATCTCAGCGTCATTCCGGACTTGATCCGGAATCCATCTTCTAGCGCTAGCGTTATCAACGGTAGCCTTCGGCCTGGATCAGGAATAGTTTGGCGTAGTGGCCGTCCTGGGCCATGAGTTGTTCATGGTTGCCGTGCTCGACAATCTTGCCGCGCTCGATAACGACGATTTGGTCGGCCATACGTACGGTCGAGAAGCGATGTGAGATCAAGACGGCGATGCGGTCGGTCATCAGCGCCCGGAAATGGCTGAATACTTCAGCCTCCGCAGCCGCATCCATGGCTGCGGTGGGTTCGTCCAGGACCAATATGTCAGCCTGCTGACGCATAAACGCCCGCGATAGCGCGATCTTCTGCCATTGGCCACCAGACAGCTCGCGACCGTCCTTAAACCAGCGACCGAGCTGCGTTTCATAGCCTTGTGGCATGGCATCGATAAATTTGGCCGCCTTGCCACGGTCGGCGGCCTGCTGCCATCGTTCAGAGTCATCGAAGTGCTGGACATCACCGCTGCCGATGTTTTCGCCGACCAGCATCTGGTAACGATTGAAGTCCTGAAATATCACGCCAATTCGTCGGTGCAGGGTGGCTTGTCGCCAATCGGTCAGGTCCAGACCATCCAGCAGGATTCGCCCCTGTTGCGGCCGATAAAGTCGAGTCATTAACTTAATCAGCGTGGTCTTGCCCGAACCATTTTCACCGACCAGGGCCAGGGCCTGGCCGCGTGGGATGTGCAGGGTGATGTTTTCCAGTGCAGGCGAGTCTGCACCGGGGTAGGTGAAAGTCACATCCTCAAAGCGAATGCCGTCACCTGGCACAGGCCCTTCATCCTGATCGCCATCCACCTCGTTGACCGGCTGCTCGAGATACTCATACAGGTTGGACAGGTACAGATTGTCCTCGTACATGCCGGAGATGGCCGACAAAATGGCGGAAACTGCAGCTTGACCCTGCTTGAACAGCAGCAGATACATGGTCATCGCTCCCAGCGTTATGCTGCCGACGATGGTGTCGGCCACGACCCAGGCGTAGGCTGCGTAGAACGCGGCGGTGCCCAGCAATCCAAGCAAAAAGCCCCAGGTGTCGCGACGAATGGTCAGTTTTCGGTCGGCCTTGAAGAGCTTGCGAAAAATCTCTCGATAGCGCTCCAGGAATCTCGGGCCAAGCTGAAACAGCTTTACTTCCTTGGCGTGGTCTTCTCGGGCCATCACCATTTCCAGGTAAATCTGCATGCGAGTTTCCGGCGAACGCCAACGAAACAGGCGGAACGCATCGCCCGAAAACTTGGCCTCAGCAAAGAATACCGGCAGACCCGCCACGGCCAGGATGACGACCGCCCACGGTGAAAACTGGACCAGCAAAAAAGCGAATGAAATCAGCGATATGGTGTTCTGGGCTAAACCAAAGGTACGGTTAATCAGGCTCAAAGGGCGCTGCGATGCGTCGCGACGAGCCCGCGTCAGTTTGTCATAGAACTCGCTATCCTCGAAATGCTCCAGATTTAGCGTCAATGCCTTCTCGAGGATCATGACGTTAACCCGTTGACCCAACAGTGCTCGCAACAAGGACTGGCAGGCCGAGATGCCACGCTGGCTGCCGGCAATGGCAGTCACAACCAAAGCCTCCATCAATACATAATCAAACACCGGCCGGTAGCTGACTTCCCCACCGTTTTTGACCTGATCAATGGCAGCGACCACACCGTCGATAATCAGCTGGCCAATGTAGGCGACGGCCGCCGGAAGAATGCCGGCGATCACGGTCAGCACGCCCAGGGCAATCATCAGACGCGGACTGGTGCTCCACACCAGGCCGATGGCACGACCTGTGTGCCGGAACACACCAAACCATTGACGCGCCGTTTTCGCGCCTTCGGGGTCCTTGGTCTCCGGAATCATTCGTCGACCATCGGTAGCTGATGCAACAGTCGAGCGAGCCTTTCTGGCGGGGTCGCCAGCTTACGTTGATCCAGATGCAGCCAGGCTGCCTTGACGGCAACTCGCGCCGCATGCGTGCCATCATCTCTGAACAGGTTGTTCTCCAATTCGAAGCGACCTCCGTCATTGCGTACCGATCGTTTTCGTATGTCGACGATCACGGTGTCGCCCAGGCGAAACTCTCGGTAGTAGTCGATCGTCTCGGAAAAGATGACTGGCCCGATGCGGTGCTGCTCGAAGTCGGCCATGTGAAATCCGCCCTGCGCGAACCACGCCATGCGCGTTTGAATGCCCATTTCGTTGTAGGCGGTATTGCGCATATGTGCGTTGACATCGAGGTCGGACCAGCGCACTTGGAAAGTTTGGGTGAAGGGACCTGCTTGCATCGCACCATGGTATCGCGGATATTGCCGGTGATGGAGCGAATTATCTGCGTTCGAGCACATCACCGTCGATGACAGTGGACACCTTCATTGCACCGCCGTGCCATCAACCGCTCAAGTGCATCTACCAGGACAATGAGATATTGCTGATAGACAAGCCCAGCGGTTTGCTGAGCCTGTCCGGAAAAAACCCGGCCAACCTCGATTCAGTCCACTATCGACTGGTGCAGGACTTTCCTCAATGCACCTTGCTGCACCGACTGGATTTCGGCACCTCGGGAATCATGTTGGTGGCGCTAAACAAGCGAGTGAACGCGATGTTGGCCGAGCAGTTCAAGGCCAGAACCGTGGGCAAGACCTACGTCGCGATGTTGTCGGGGCATGTGGAACAAGACAAGGGCGATATCGAATTGGCGATCGCCAAAGGGGAGTTCCCGAAA
>BQJN01000173.1 GCA_021604725.1 Lysobacteraceae bacterium
CTTTGGCGAAATCGCCATTCATGGCAATGCACATGGAGCACCCCGGTTGCCGCCACTCGGCACCAGCGGAAGTGAACACCTGGTCCAATCCCAGGCTTTGTGCTTCAGTCGCTACTTTCTGCGAACCGGGCACCACCAACATGCGAACGCCGGGTGCAACCCTGCGACCACGCAGTACCTCCGCAGCAGCCTTGAGATCACTTAAGCGCCCATTGGTGCAACTGCCGATGAACACCACATCGACCGCACGGTCTTTGAGGCGTTGGCCGGCCGAGAAGCCCATGTAGTCGGCCTTGCCTTCAATTCTGGCATCGAGCTCAATACCGGTGGATGGATCGGTGCCCCAGGTCGCCAGCGGCTTGAGGTTGCTGGCATCAACGTGAACGACTCGGTCGTAGCGACAATTAGGGTCGCTGGCCAGAGATCGCCAATAGGCAACGGCTCGGTCCCAGTCCGCACCTAGCGGTGATTGCTCCTTGCCTTCAAGGTAGGCAAAGGTCACCTCGTCCGGGGCGATCATGCCGGCTCGCGCACCGGCTTCTATCGACATATTGCAGACCGTCATGCGCTGCTCCATGCTCAACTGTTCAATGGCTGAGCCTGCATACTCGATGACGTAGCCGGTACCGCCGTCCATGCCGATGCAGCGAATGATGTGCAACACCAGGTCCTTGGCAGACGTTCCAGCCGGCAACTCGCCTTCGACCTGCACCAACATGCTTTTCGGTTTGCGCTGCAGCATGCATTGGGTGGCCAGAACGTGCGAGACCTCGCTGGTACCGATACCAAACGCTAGGGAGCCGAAGGCACCATGAGTACTGGTATGACTGTCACCACAGACAATGGTCATGCCCGGCCGGGTCCAGCCCTGTTCCGGTCCAATCACGTGCACAATGCCGCGACCGGGATCGGCCTGGTCCAGCAAACGAATGCCATGCCGGGCGCAGTTTTCCGACAGACGAGTCAGTTGCGCCGCAGCGGCCTCGGTAGGCTGAATCGACGGATGGGTCGGAATCGAATGATCCATGGTAGCGATGCACTTTTCAGGCTTTGCGACCTTGAGCCCACGGCGCTCCAACTCAGTGAAGGCCTGTGGCGAGGTCACCTCGTGCAACAAATGCAGGTCAATGGCCAATATCGCGGGCGTCGATTCGGTCTCGGCGCGAACGACATGGGCATCCCATACCTTGTCAAACAGCGATCTTGTGGTCATGACACACCTCCACATGATCCAGCCAACCCCAGCTGTCGGTGGTTTGTCCGCTGAATAAACCCATGAACTGGGCCGACAACTGCCGTGTCACCGGACCTGGCTTGCCACTGCCCACAGCAGTGCGGTCCACCGATCTGACCGGTGTGACTTCGGCCGCGGTTCCAGTCAGAAAAATCTCATCGGCGGTGTAGAGCCATTCGCGTGGCAGGCTTTGCTGCCGTACCTCTAAGCCTGCGGCTCTGGCCAACTCGATCACACTGTGACGGGTGATGCCGCCCAAAATTGAGTCGCTGTCGCCAGGGGTGAAGATGACACCATCGCGCACCAGAAACAGGTTTTCTGCCGCGCCCTCTGACAACAGCCCGTCCGCTGACAGCACCAGCCCTTCGGCATAGCCATGGCGACGCGCTTCTCGCCCAACCAAACGGCTGGTCAGATAGTTGCCTGTTGCCTTGGCACCGGTCGGCACCGTATTGGGTGCAACCCGCTGCCAGGACGAGACACCAACGTCGATACCGTTGGCCAGGCCGTCTTCGCCCAGATAAGCACCGAGTCGGATTGCAGCGATGCTCACATGAACCTTGCACTGATCCCCAACCGGAGACAACTGGCCCCCACCGAGGTAGACCAGCGGTCGGAAATAGGCCGAGTCCAGCCCATTGACCGTCAGCAATTGATGACATACAGACCGCAGCTCATGCAATGAGTAGTCAATCTCCAAGCCATAAATACGCGCTGAGTCAAACAGTCGGCGCAAGTGGTCGTGCAGACGAAAGATCGCCACACCTGTCGGCGTGACATACGAACGGATGCCTTCAAATACGGCACTGCCATAATGCAGTGAGTGGGTCATGACATGCACCTGAGCCTTGTCCCAAGGCACAAACTGCCCATCCATCCAGATGGTTTTTTCAGGATTCACTTTATTCTCCAACAGATAAACTGGTTTGAAACTGGTCGGGTCTGCGCATGTTCGGCAAGCCCTCGGTGACGACACGGTTGACCGCGCGCAGTGCAGCGCTGCCGGCGGCCATGACACTGTCACGCCCGCGGGCAAACGCCTTGTAGCAGACATTGTTGAGACTGAATTCGACCCAGGCCTCGGCGTGGTTTTCGCTATCGCGCTCAACTCGCTGGCTGCGCACTTCCAGGCCCTCCGGGTTCAGGCAGAAGGCTGTGGTGATCGCACGCACCAAGGCCTCCATGGCATCGCTGCCAAACGCTGCTTGCAGCCGTTTTTCGGTACCGTCGCTGAGCACGACACTGGCAATGGCTTGCGCCGCCGTGTATCCCAACTGCACGTTATCTAGCTGCCATTGTTGTGTCGCCACGCCGTCACCAAGCAGTTCCAACAAGTCGTCATCAGTCACTTCAAGCCCCTGATCGGCCAGCGTTTTGAAGCGAACGAACAAGGCTTCAAATGCTTCCTCAGGCAAGCCACGGCCGAGCATGTCCAGGCGTTGTCGCACCGCATGCCGACCGCTGTGTTTACCCAGCACCATCTCCGATCGATCCAGACCCACGTGCTCCGGCTTCATGATTTCGTAGGTCTCGGGATTGGTCATCATGCCGTGCTGGTGAATGCCCGCTTCATGGGCGAAAGCATTGCGCCCGACAATGGCTTTGTTTCGCTGCACCGGCACGCCGATAGCGCTCTGCACCAGTCGCGAGGTGGCGATGATCTGTTCGGTATTGACCTTGGTAGTGACCGAAAAATGATCCGCTCGCGTACGCAGCGCCATCACCACCTCTTCCAGCGATGCATTACCGGCACGTTCGCCGATGCCGTTGATGGTGCATTCCACCTGTCGCGCCCCGGCCTCCACCGCGGCCAGTGAGTTGGCCACTGCCAGCCCCAGATCGTTGTGACAATGGGTGCTGAGCACGATGTCACGGCCAGCAAAGCGCTGGTGCAGCCGACCGAATAGCTGCCGAATCTCCACCGGCGTCGAGTAGCCCACCGTGTCCGCAACGTTCAACGTAGTGGCACCCGCCGCCGCGACGGCATCCAGCAATTCGAATAGAAAATCATGTTCGGTTCGCAGCGCATCTTCCGGCGAAAACTCGACCTGGGCACCGGTGGCAACGGCAAACTCAACTGCCTTGACCGCTCGCTCCAGCACTTGGTCGCGGCTCATTTTCAGCTTGAATCGACGATGCAATGGACTTGAGCCAAGAAAGATATGAATCCTTCTTTGCTGCGCCGGGCTCAGCGCATCGGCGGCCTTTTCAATGTCGGCCTCGGTAGCCCGTGCCAAACCGCAGATCACCGGTCGCGATAACTCGCTGGCGATCAACTGCACCGCAGCAAAATCATCCGGGGATGCGGCGGGAAAACCGGCCTCCATGACGTCAACGCCCAATGCGTCCAGGGCATGCGCCACCTTCAATTTGGTCTGCTTACGCATCGAACAACCAGGGGCCTGCTCGCCATCGCGCAAGGTGGTGTCAAACACCACCACATTTGGTTGATCTACTTCGTTGCTGTTCACGTTTGCACCTCTTGCACCCAGGGCGTCACACCCAATGCAGCGTTGGTTTGTGCTGTCAGCAGACGAGCGGTCTGCAAATCGACATTTCGACTCAACTGTCGGACCAGCACTTCTGGATCGCGGCCGTCGCTATCAACGGCAATCAGGTAATGCTGTTGGCTGGCGTTCACACCCAGAGCATGTACCGCCATAATCTGATGGCCACGACGCTCAATGAGGCCAAGCGCGCGCAGCAGCGCGCCGTGCGTGCGGTCAATACAAATCTCGATCAGGGTGTGCATGGAAACTCCTCCGTTACAGTTGAATGAATCATCGAATCGTTGCTATGGCCGGGTGGCACCAGCGGCCAGACGTTGTGCTCCGGGTCAATGGCCATATGCATCAGCAACGGACCCGGCGCTGTTAGCCGCCCGACCAGATAGTCCAGCGGCAAGTCATCGGTCAGCTCCAAGGCGTCAATGCCAAAAGAACGGGCCAATAGACAAAAATCGGGGTTGTCGGACAGGTCAACCTGGCTCAAGCGTCCATCGTGAAACAGGGTTTGCCACTGCCGCACCATGCCCAGTCGCTGGTTGTCCAGCAGCAGGATCTTCAGCGGCAATTTGTAACGGGCGATGGTGGCCAGTTCCTGAATATTCATCATGATCGAACCATCGCCGGTAACGGTTAAAACATTGCTTCCGGGTCGTGCCAACAAGGCACCAATGCCCGCCGGGATGCCATAACCCATGGTGCCCAAACCACCACTACTCAAATGTCGGCGGCTTTGCCGAAAGCGGCAGTGTTGGGCCACCCACATCTGGTGTTGTCCGACATCACAAGTGATGGTCAGGTCGTCAATGCAGCGTGACAGGTCAGCCAGCAAGCCGGTCGCATCGCGCCAGCCGTAGGTGGTGCCACCAGGTACTTCCTTGAATGGAATCACGCGTCGCTTGGCGCAGTGATCCAGCCACTGCGCATGCCGCCGTACTGGAATTCGCAGCCCATCCAAGGCAGCCGCCAATGAGCCAATCACGGCAACATCAGCCGGCCGCAGCTTGCCCACTTCAGCCCGATCGATATCGAAATGGATGACTTTGGCGTCGGGGGCGAACCCGGTCAGCCTGCCGGTGGCACGGTCGTCAAAGCGGGCACCGATCGCCAGCAGCAAATCGCAGTCCTGCACCGCATGGTTGGCCGCTTCGCTGCCGTGCATGCCGAGCATGCCCAGGTGCAGGCGATGATCGGTATCAATCGCCCCCAGGCCTTGTAGCGTACTGACCGCTGGCAGCTCGTTTTCCTCAATGAACCGGCGCAGCTCGTTTTCCGCATGAGCCAGAGCCACACCGCCACCGATGTAGGCCAGGGGTCGGCGTGACGACACCAGCAACTTTTGCGCAGCGGCCAAGGCTGCGGCGTCAACGCTATGCGTTGTCGGCGGCGCAATCGGCGGCAACAAGCCATGATCAACCGTGCTTGCGGCCAGGTCTTTGGGCACGTCGATCAACACCGGCCCCGGTCGTCCACCGGCGGCGACCTTCAGCCCTTCGGCGACCACCTCAGCAATATCGTCACCCGCCTTGACCATGTAGCTGTGCTTGACCACCGGCAGGCTCATGCCAAAGGTATCCACTTCCTGAAAGGCATCGGTACCAATCAGCGGCGATGGAACCTGCCCGGTGACCACCAACATCGGTACCGAATCGAGGTAGGCGTTGGCCACCCCCGTCAGCAAATTGGTCGCGCCCGGCCCTGAGGTGCCAAAACACACGCCGACGCGGCCGCTGGCTCTGGCATAGCCGTCCGCCGCCAGCGCCGCGCCTTGCTCGTGGCGCGTCAGAATGTGGCGCAACGGAGCACCGACCAGGGCGTCGTAGACCGGCATGATGGCGCCGCCAGGGTAGCCGAACACGGTGCCCACACCCTGACTGTGCAGGGTCTGGATCAGTCGACTGGCCGCCGTGGTTTGAATC
>BQJN01000174.1 GCA_021604725.1 Lysobacteraceae bacterium
GGCGTTAAATAGCCGTGACTCGCCTTCCTTGACCACTTCGGGGTCGGCGACCGAGCCATCTGGGCGAATCGCAAATGCCACAGTGACGGTTCCCTCTTCACCACGCAACATGGCTCTGATCGGATACTCTGGTGCCACCCGATGTTTGGCCAAAGGCGCAAAGCTGGCGGAGGGCAGTGGACTCAACGGTGCCGGAGTCAAGCGCACGCCAGCCAGTAAAGGTGTGTGATCGACTCGGAATTGGGAGGCTTGCGGCGTCGGTAGCTTGCGCTGCAGACCGCTTGCCTCAGTGAGCCGCTTAAGACCCTGATCTTGGTCATCGTCCTTGACCGCCAAAGCCTTGGTTTCGACTTCTCGACCCACGGCCCGATCAACCATCTGACGAGCCAATTGCAACAACGCATTTTCCAGCACTGGCATTGGGTCGGGCTTGAGCATTTGAGTGCGCGTTGCAGTCGCCCACATCACCACAGGATCGGTGGTCGGGATTTGCTGCGGCATTTCCGGAACAGCTGCCATGGCCGGCAACTCGAGCCGAATAGATACCGTCTCAATCGCCACTGCGGGGCTATGGCGAATCGCCGACATCACCACCACACTCAAGGTCAACAGGCCAACCATCGCCTGAGCCCCAAGCGAGGTCTGATTGTCCTCGTCGCGCCGGAACAATATCCGTTCAACGCGTTGTAACAAGCTACCACCGGTGGCATTTAGAACCGGTTGCAACCAGCCACTGCGCAGCGTCTCCAGGTTGGTCAGGGCCTTGGCATAATCAACCGGCTGACCACAGGTCGCCAACACCAGGTCATCGCAGCACAGCTCGCGATCCTCGCGAACATGACGAGAAATCCAGTGCACGATGGGATGATAGAACAGCAGTGTTTCTACCATCACTTGAAGCAGGTTAACGACGTAGTCCAGGCGACGAATATGGCCCAGCTCGTGCGCGATGATCAGTTCCAGCTGCTGTGGCGACAAGCCAGTGACAACACTCGCCGGAATCAGAATCAATGGCTGCATCCAGCCCATGACGGTCGGCACAAGCACCTGATCGGAGACTCGCACCAAAACATTTCGCGTTACCCCAAACGCGCGCTGCAGTCGCTCGATTCGAGCACTCCACCCCTCAGGCAGATCCCAGGTGCCCTGATTGCGCAGGCGATTGAGTTGTAACCAGCCCCAGATCACGCGAGCGGAAACAGCACAGACACCGATCACCCATACGATAACAACCCACGGCAGGGCTTGAGCGGCCCAAACTTGCCAACCGGAGTTGACATCAGCCGGACCAAGTGCCGCTGGTACCAGAGCGTCGATACCCAGCAGTTGAATGAACGTCCACACCGGCGCAGCAACCAACAGCACCAATGCAATCAACCCAGAGACGTAGCGCCAAACCGGCGGGCGGGACCGAAGCAGGTAGCGACTCGCGCCGTAACCGGCACCAATCAGCAAGCCCTGCCAAATAAAGTGAATTAAGGCCCAACCTAGCGCATTGACTGTCAATGCCAGCATTTAAATATCCCCATCAACCATTTGTTCCCACTCCCCGGGAGACGCAACCCTTCGAAACGTCGGCATCAATGCGACACAAAGCAGGTTGTTTTGAGCGTGATTCCGTCATTTCGCGTACGTGTTCCTCGCCGCCTAGCTCTGTTCGAGCTGTTCCAGCATTTTGCGAATACGATCCAGGTCTTCCGCGCTGGCTGCTGTTGAATTGCCCAGCGCATGCAGTACCAAATCAGATGCCTTGCCATCGAATACGCGCGTAACCAGATCACTGACGAACTGCTTCTGCGTCTGGTCCTTGCTGTTTGCAGGGCGATATACATGGGCTCGGTTTGAGTCATCTCGCTCTACCAGACCTTTGCCATGCATCACCTGCAGCAACTTCAATGCCGTGGTGTAACCGGTCTTTTCGCCGCGATCCATTCGTTCGTGCACGTCACGTACGGTTGATGGACCTCGGCTCCACAACACTCGCAAAATGGATAGTTCTGCCTCAGTCGGCTTCGGGGTGGGATTTTTACTGGCCATACTCTAATAATCCACTCGGTTCAAACGATTTTTCGCATTATACACAGCTTGAACCCGTTTTGTCGTACGTAAATGATCGTATTAACCGCAACACCACATCAATACACTGTAAGCGCTTCGGCGGTCGCCGCAAGCATTTGGCACTATCGATTCGGTCACCGGTTGCCTGGACACGATGAGCAGTTTTTGCAAAGGCCAGAGTACGATCCGACTGCGCGGCTACTGCGTACTGGCATCCTCACCCTGCTCGACGGCATAGAACCCTCGAACCTGCTCAAGGTCATCAACCACTGGCATTGGCGGTAGGCTGTCAATGAACAAGCGACCATAGCGCCGTGTACGAATGCGTGGATCGGCGATCATCAACACACCACGATCATCAATATCGCGCAACAGACGGCCAACCCCCTGTTTTAAACGCAGAACGGCATGTGGCAACTGAAAGCTGAAAAAGGGGTTATCACCCGCCTGACGCAATGCATTTTGCCGGGCCTTCAATACTGGATCATCAGGCTGCTGAAATGGCAAGCGGTCAATTACGACCAACGACAGCGCCTCGCCGGCAACATCGACACCTTCCCAAAAGCTGGCGGCCCCCAGTAACACACCATTGCCGGAGCGCCGAAAGCCATCCAGCAAGCGATGACGCGAGTCGGTGCCTTGCACGAACAGTGGCCAGGGCTGGTCCACCAATGCGTCAGCTACGTAATTCAAGGCACGAAAGCTGGTGAACAGGATAAATGCTCGCCCCCTGGACGCCTCGAGCAAGCGCTTCAACAACTCAACCAGTCGCGGCAGAAAGTCCGGCGCGGCAGGCTCCGGCAGGGACTTGGGCAAGAACAACATGGCGTTATTCTGGTAATCGAAGGGTCCGGGCAGCGACAGAGTATCTGCCTCCCCGAAGCCCAGGCGACCGGCGAAGTGACTAAAGTCGCCAGCTACAGACAAGGTTGCGGACGTCAGTATCCACACCGCATCGAGCTGTTCACACAGCGACTGAAAGGCGGGAGCCACATCCATTGGCGTTGAATGCAGTTGAAATGCGCCTCGATCGGTCCGCTCATACCAGCGAACCGCTGATTCATCGCCGCTGGCAAAGGCATCCAGATCCTCGACCATGCTCGCCGCCCGACGTGCGCACGCAGCCAAACCCGCTGAGCGCTCTTTCATATCATCGAGCACTGTTGCCAACGAGCGTGCGGCAGCGACAGCATCATCAAACGCAGGACCCACCGTTCGCAAAGCACCGGCAAAATCACCCCGTTCCGGCTGTCTATAGAAGGCCAACTGCAAACGCTTGACGCTCCCCGATAGCTCCGCCGCCGGATCGGTGATCGTGGCCAGGGCACCGCTTTCCTCGCCCGCCTCATTCAGTGCGTCTTGTACCAACTCCATGATTCGTCGTCGCGTAACGGAGCGTCCCAGGAATCGGCTGGCGGTGTCGGGCAACTGATGCGCCTCATCAACCACAATGGTGTCGACCTGTGGCAACAGCTCACCAAAGCCTCCAAGCTTCAACGATAGGTCGGCCATTAGCACGTGGTGGTTGATCACAATCAGATCGGCCGATGCGGCGCGGCGACGAGCTTTGACCACGAAGCAGTCGCTATACATCGGGCATTCCTGGCCCAGGCAGTTGTCCGCCGTCGAGGTCACGGCCGGCCACAGCGGCGAGCTGTCTTGCAACACGCCCGCTTCATTCAAGTCACCGTGTTTGGTTGATTCAGACCACGCTCGAACCTGAACCAGGTCGGGATTCGGAGTTTCCTGCTCGGCCCGGCCAAGGCGATACAGGCAAAGGTAATTGCTGCGGCCTTTGAGCAAGGCGACACGCCGCGTTACCCCAAGTGTCTTCAGGACCGTGGGCAGGTCGCGAGCAAATAGTTGGTCCTGCAAGTTGCGGGTGCCGGTGGACAGCAGGGTCTTGCCTCCGGCCAGGACCACTGGAACCAGATAAGCAAAGGTCTTGCCGGTACCGGTACCAGCTTCGGCCAACAACGGACGGTGTTGTTCCAACGCTCGGGTCACTGCCGCCGCGAGTTGTTGTTGCGCAATGCGCGGAACGAAGCGCTCAATATGCTGGGAAAACGGGCCTTGATCGCCCAGCGGATCGGTCACAATCGTGGCCGCGCTTTGACTCGACACTGCTCGGCGCGCTGACGCGAATCTGCGGCGGCATCAGCCCATCCCGCCAACTGCTGTGACTCGGCAATGGTGCGCCAGTTCTTTTCGCACAATGGACCCACTTGCGGGCCATGCAGATAGGAATGTTGTGCCGCTGAAATGGCCTCGTTGTAGTGGCCTCTGCGAAGTCGTATCTCGGCCAACTGCTGCCAAAGTGCCGTGTCATCCGGTGCCAGGCCGATGGCTTCCTCTACGGTCCGCTCGGCCGCCTCCAGATCGCCAGCAGCAAGTTGCTGCTCAGCCTGTGCAATGAGCGTCTCGACAGCCGAAGACTGCAATGGAAACACTCCAATCACCGAGTCATCGTCCAGTTCTGCATCGACCGCAGGTTCAGCCTGCACCCTCGGCGACTCGGACGGCGTCATTTGACAGGCCGCAGCTGAGAGCAATACCAGGATTGCCAGAAATGCAGGTTTAATCTGATCGATCACGATGTTGCCTTTGTCAGTTGAACGGCCACCAACGCCGCTTCGGTTTGCACGTCGTTGAGTCGGCCGGGATGCTATCACGTGCGAACGGAAGTTGCCGATCAGCGCAGCGTTCATGCGCTTTTCGTCCCTGTTCATCGACGAAATGCCATACCACGTCCGCCGCAATACCATTGTCGTAGCCAGATTCACCCAACGCATGATAGAGCGAAGCATAAATGGGAACTGCGCCGCGCGCGCCACTCAATCCCGCCGGGCTGTTATCGTCGCGCCCCAGCCAAACCACCGTTACGTAACGTTGGCCGAGTCCAACAAACCAGCTATCACGCAAGTCGTTACTGCTGCCAGTCTTGCCGGCAAGGCCTTGGCTGGCAGCACCCAAAGAACCACGCAGCGCGCTGGCCGTTCCGCGTTCGACCACCTGTTGCAGCGCATAGTTCAACAGCCAAGCCGAAGCTCGAGCATCGCCACGCTCCTGTTTCACAGCCGGCACATGCTGTCCGTCCTGCCACCGTACAGACTCGATCGCCTGCAGCGGTCGTTGCCGACCACTCATCAGCGCGGTATACAGTCGCGCCACCTGATAGGGGGTCATTTCATGGGCGCCCAGCAACAAGGATGGATGAATTGGTGCGGCGATATTTTCGCCGTAACGATTGAGTGTGGCGGCCACTGACGGCAGGCCCAGCGCCAACCCCAAACGCACAGTGGCCACGTTGCGCGATCGCACCAGCGCGTCAATCATCAGAATCTGACCGGCAAACTGACCATCAAAATTGCGAGGCCGCCAGACCTCACCAGAGGTGGTTTGCACCGCCAGCGGCGCGTCACTAAGCGCTTGCGCCAAATGGTGCTCGCCACCGCGCTGCAATGCGGTCAGGTAGATAAAGGGCTTGAGCAAAGAGCCAATCGGCCGGTGTGCATTCAGAGCTCGGTTGAAGCCGACGCCACTTTT
>BQJN01000175.1 GCA_021604725.1 Lysobacteraceae bacterium
ATCTGGCGCGCCGGGTCGAGATGGACTGAAGGCTCGTCCAAAAGCAGTATTCGCGGGTCCTGAGCCAAAGCCGCAGCCATCGCCACACGTTGGGCTTCACCACCCGACAGCGTATTGACAGCACGGCCCGCCAGGTGCCCCACCCCTACTCTCAGCATCGCTTGTTGCGCTGATTTCAATGCCACCGCGTGCGACTCAGCGAATCGATAACGCCAGGCGGCCACCATCTCAATGGCTGCAATCGGCTCGTCAATGCGCAACCGCTGCGGCAACCAACCCAACCACTCGCTGCGCTGTCGATCGCTGATTGAGGCCACCGAACGGCCTTCCAAAAGACATTGGCCGGACGTAATGGGCTGCAGACCCAATAAAGTCCTAAGCAGCGTTGATTTCCCGGCACCACTGGGGCCGACAATCGCCACCCACTCCTGAGAGCAAGCCTTGAAATTCACTCGATCAAGCAGCCGATGACCCCGTGTTTCAATTAACACTGAACGTAGCTCAACGGAAATCATGGTTGCGTCGCCGCCTTCAACTCAGCCACCAAATCAATCACGGAAGGACCGGGCAACAAATAGCGCTGACCTGCAATCACGCGCAAACGTTCGTTCTTAACGGCGTCCAACATGTCCAACTTGCGCAGACTATTGAGTAGTTCTTGCCTCACAGACTGCTCGAGCCCATCCCGCGGATCAATAACAATCAACCAGTCGGGGTTAAGTTCAATCAGGCGCTCGACGCTGAGCTGCGGGGTGGCCACCGGATCGTTCACTGCGTTTCGAAACCCGGCTGCGGTAATTGCGTCCCCATGCAACGTTCCCGGACCCAAGTACCAAAGCACACCATCACCTAGTCCATCGAGACCAATCAATGCCATCGCCGTATCTGCATCAGGTGGCACAGGCACAGACAAGGCAGCATCCAGGCTATTGGCCAGAGCATCCGCAGCAGCCCGGTGATTGGTGATCTCTCCCAATTGCCTGATGGACGCCACCACTTCAGCAGTCGATAACCACTGTAGCGACAAGGTGGGGGCGATACGTCCCAGTTCGGCCAACGGCACGCTGACACCCGAGTCAGCGACAATGAGATCGGGGGCAAGCCGCGCGATGGCCTCGTAGCCCGGCGTAATTGAAGTGCCCACGGGCGGTAGAGCTAATGATTCAGGTGGAAACTGATCGTAATCGGAGCGTCCAACCAACAGATCACCCGCACCAATCTCAAACAAGGCCTCCGTGACCGCCGGTGCCAGACTGACAATGCGTTTAGGTGAGTCTGGATAACGGGTGTCTGCAGGCTGACACGCGAGCAACGCAGCCGCCAGTAGCAAACAGCAGGCTCTAATCATTGGCGACATTCGAGGTTTCCATTGGAGCGGGTGAAGGGAATCGAACCCTCATACTCAGCTTGGGAAGCTGATGTTCTACCATTGAACTACACCCGCATGTCAGTCGGCTTTTAGCGAGCGACCGTGCGACCCGCGATGTACAGAGAACGAATGCTACAACGGAAAGCTGATCTTTCGCCACAATTGACCGGGCAGCGGCTTCATCATCTGCTAAAATCGCGCCCCATGGAAATTCAAGTCAACGGCGAAACCCGCGCCTTCGACCAGGCACCCAGTGTTCTAGAGCTGCTCAAAAGCATGCAACTCGCCGAACGACGCGTGGCCGTCGAAGTCAATCGCGAAATCGTGCCAAAAAGCGAACACGCCAGTCACCTGCTGGCCAATGGTGATGAAGTTGAGATCGTGCACGCCATCGGCGGCGGTTGATCGGCCGCCATCGCCTACTCCAACTCAATGCCGCCATCACCTGTCGAGGACTACAGAAAAGCCCGATGAATACTGCCACTGAGATCAGACAAGACGACGACCTGACCATCGCAGGCGTCCGCTACACCTCTCGCTTGCTAACCGGCACTGGCAAATACAAGGACCTGGACGAAACCCGCGCGGCCACCCTCGCCGCCGGGGCTGAAATCGTGACCGTGGCCATTCGCCGCACCAATATTGGTCAAAACCCGGATCAACCCAATCTGCTGGATGCCCTGCCGCCAAAGGAATTTACCATCCTGCCCAACACCGCCGGCTGTTTTACCGCCGACGATGCGGTGCGCACCTGCAAATTAGCCAGAGAATTGCTGGATGGCCACAAGCTGGTCAAACTCGAAGTGCTGGCCGATCAAAAAACCCTGTTCCCCGACATCGTGCAAACGCTGGCAGCCGCACGAACGCTGATCGACGATGGCTTCGACGTCATGGTCTACACCAATGACGACCCGATCATTGCCAGGGAATTCGGCGACATGGGTTGCGTAGCAGTCATGCCGTTGGCAGCCCCCATCGGCTCGGGTCTGGGCATTCGCAATCCCTACAATATTCTGACCATCGTCGAAGAGGCCAAAGTACCCATCCTGGTCGATGCCGGTGTTGGCACGGCCTCAGATGCAGCGGTGGCTATGGAGCTGGGCTGTGACGGGGTATTGATGAACACGGCCATCGCCGGCGCCAAAGACCCGGTATTGATGGCATCGGCGATGCGCAAGGCGATAGAAGCCGGTCGTGAGGCCTATCTCGCGGGCCGTATCCCCCGCAAACGCTATGCATCCGCCTCATCACCGCTGGACGGATTGATCGGTGACTGAAAAGACGCTTCCAGACGGCAAGCGCATGCGCCCGATCCGCAGCTTCGTACTGCGCGAGGGCCGCTTTTCGGCAGCACAAAAGCGTGCGCTAGAAGAGCTTGGTCCGAAATATTGCCTGGCAACCGATCAGCAGATCGACGCGCGGGCCTTCGATCGCGACGCGCCTTTGGTCATCGACATTGGCTTCGGCAACGGCGAGTCATTGCTGCACGCCGCGCCGATGTTTCCGGAGAAGAATTTCCTCGGCATCGAAGTTCACCGTCCCGGCGTCGGCGGCTTGCTGCCAAAGCTTGAAGAACAAGGCATCAACAACGTTCGAGTGGTTGTCGCCGATGCGGTGGAAGTACTCAAGGACAACGTCGCCGACCATTCGGTAAGCGAAGTCTTCCTATACTTTGCTGATCCGTGGCCGAAAGCACGCCATCACAAACGGCGTATCGTCCAACCGCCCTTCTGCGACCTGATCCAGAAGAAGCTGGTCCCCGGCGGCCTGTTTCATTTGGCCACTGACTGGGAGAACTACGCCGAGCACATGGTTGAGGTCATCGAAGCGCACGGTGGCTTCAGCAACGACGCCGGCGACGAGGTCTTCAGCCCACGGCCTGATTGGCGACCACAGACACGCTTCGAACGTCGTGGTGAACGACTGGGGCATGGGGTTTGGGATTTGGTTTTGCGTAGCCGAGGTTGACTGCGCAGCGCAATTAGGATTGCCTCCTTAAAAAACACTCCAGTTCATTCCCCACCAGTCGAGAAATTCATCGAAATCGATGTGGCCATCGCCGTTTTCGTCGATGTCAGCGAAGCCTTTTTCTGCTTCTTCGTCGCTGGCTTCCGGAGCGATGGTTTTCAGTAGCCGGGTAAACTCATCAACGTCCATTTCGTTATTGCCATCACTATCAAAATAGTCGAAGTGACTGCGAATTTCCGTCCGCTCTTCTTCAGTAAATTCTTTCATTGGGTGTTTCCGGTGCGCAGTGAGGTGATGACGCGGAGCATAGCTGACCGCATGGCCCAATTCCAGCGAAAAACCTCTATCATGATCACTCCATAGAGCTGCTTCTGAATTGGCCTGTTATGCGCTACCTTGTTCTGTTACTGCTGATCCCAACAATGGCCTCGGCCCACGATGCCTCCGCGCGCTATATCGGCAATGCCGGCGTGTTGGTCAGTGACGGCGATAACAAGGTGGTCTTCGACGCCTTCTACGCCAACAGCTACGGGCAGTACCTGCTTGTAGCCGAGCCAACGAAAGACGCATTGCTGGAGGACCAACCCCCGTTTGATGGCGTTGACGCTGTGGTGGTCTCACATGTGCACGGCGATCACTTCACCGCCAAACCAACGCTGGACTATCTGCGGGCCAATCAAGACGCCAAATTCATTGCATCAACGCAGACCGTAGCGGCTCTCGAGGCCATCCTCGGCGACAACGATGAGCAGATTCGCGAGCGCCTGATTGGCTTTGAGCTGAAACCGGGCGACCAGGCACAATCCGTCAACGTCGGAGAGTTAACCATTGAGGCCATCGCCATACCGCACTCCGGCGGCGATCGTATGGCCGATATCCAAAACCTGGCGTTCCGTGTCTCCATGGATGACACTGTGGTGCAACATTTCGGTGACGCCGCCATCGACGATGCAGTGTTTGCTGCCCAACAATCGTTTTTCGATGCCCGGCAAACCGATGCGGCATTTCCCCCTTACTGGTTTTTCATGGATCCGGCGGGCCACGTCATTCTCGAAGACAGGGTGAAAGCCGCTCAAAACATTGGCGTTCACGTTCCGGCTGCAGCAGGTGGTGAGGGCGACAAGTGGCGCGCTCAGTTGAAGGGCGATCTGTTTACTGATCCGGGCGAGGAGCGGCCGCTTCCTTCGTCGCCGCAATAAGTTTCAGCTTGGCGCTACGCGACAGTTTTTTAATCACCGCTTCGCGTTGGTGGGCAGACGAGCGGTCGTGCCCGTCCTCGAGATAAACGACGCGACGAGGTTTGCGCCCACGGAAAAATTTGGCACCGCGTAGACCACCCTCACGGTGTTCATTGAAACGACGTTCGACGTCGGTGCTGACCCCGGTATAGAGACGACCGTCGTCTGCCTCAATCATATACACCTGCCAACTCGATTCTGTCATTTCACTGGCTGCTGAAAGGTGACGTAGCGATCGACGTCAGTATTGATGCGATCTGTCTCGCCACCTGGCCACTGAATCTCCACTTCAGCGGTCGTCTCTGCACCCAAACCAAAGTGCAGCGGCAACCAACTGGTGGCCATGCGCCCATTACCCGGCGTCATTTGTCTCAACTGTACCGTATCTCCAGATTGAACCCGCACCTGCGCGCCCCACACTGCAGGGCCCTTTAATTCCACCATCAACCAGTGTCCGGGTGCGCTATCGTTGCGCAGCAATTGCTCCGGCCCCAGGTTGCCGGGCGGACCGCCCTCGCCATTGGCCACAAACAGGTCCAAATCGCCATCACGATCATAGTCGATGCTCACCGCACAGCAGCCCCTGCCCTGATCCGAGCCATAGCTGGCTGGGCCGGCATGGACCTCATAGAGCATGCCACCGCGGTTGGTCAGGACTGCGTTGTCTGGGTTGCCGAAACTGAATCCGCCGTTGACTAGATACAAGTCCAGATCACCATCATGGTCGAAATCGGCAGCCAGCCCATCCGTGCCATCACCAAAGTCCCGCTGCTT
>BQJN01000176.1 GCA_021604725.1 Lysobacteraceae bacterium
GTTCTGGCCTACAGAGCAGCTTGCAATCGAGGCCTCCATTCGAAAGCATGCTCACTGCCTGGTGAGAATGGTTAACGAAGAGTGCGGGCTGCTCTGCAGGCCCCGTAGGGCGTGGCCTGAAGCGCACATCTGCGTTGTTCCATTCCTTGCCAAGGACTACGGCCATTGCCTGCGGAATGCGCCTAGCAGCTGCACGCTTCAGATCACGCAGAGCCATACTCGCATTAATCAGAGCTTCCCTAGCTATTCAAGATCGACGAGTTGCCCCCTGCATTCGTCGCCAACGCCATGCATTGAACCGGCTGCGGCGACTCGGACGAAGCTCGAATAAAAAGAGCTAGACCCTGCGGCGACTTAGCGCAGGTTGCGACCCTGGAAGAGCTCTTCCATTTCTCGTTTCAAGCGCCGCTCTACTGTTTTGCGCTGACGACTGTCCAGATCATCGACTGAAATCCCAAACAGGTAGCTGTCGAGATCGAAGTCTCGCAACAACATCTTGGTGTGGTAGAGGTTCTCCTCGTATACGTTGACGTCAATCATCTGATAGCGGCGCTGCGTGTCTCGCGCCAAAAAGTTCTGAATGGAGTGAATCTTGTGATCGATGAAGTGCTTTCGCCCTCGAACGTCACGGGTAAAACCCCGGACACGGTAGTCAAGTACCACAACATCCGAATCAAAGCTGTGAATCAGGTAGTTGAGTGCCTTCAGCGGAGAAATAACCCCGCACGTGGAGACATCGATATCAACACGAAAACTGCTGATTTCGTTATTCGGATGGCTCTCAGGATAGGTGTGGACCGTAAGATGGCTCTTGTCCAGGTGACCGACCACGGATTCTGGCAACGGCCCGGGACGTTCATCGGTAAATTCATGCCCCTGATGCACAGGCTCTTCGGAGATCAACATTGTGACGCTGGCGCCCTGCGGATCGTAGTCCTGTCGAGCGATGTTCAGAATATTGGCATCAATAATGCTGGCCACTTCGGTAAGGATAGAGGTCAGCCGCTCAGCATTGTATTCCTCATCAATGTATTCGATGTAATGCTGACGTTGCTGCTCGGTGGCGGTGTAGCAAATGTCGTAGATATTGAAGCTCAACGACTTTGTTAGATTGTTGAACCCATGCAGCTTCAATCGGGGCAATGGCTTGATCAATCGGGCGGCTCTCAGGGCAAATTCCCATTATAGCCGAGGGATCACAAAGCCGCATGACTTGACGACTCGCGCCGGTCTTTTATGATTGGAGGCGCGGACGCTGCACTTGCCTAGGTCTGGCGCGGCGATTACGCTAAGACGATAAAAATTTGTCGTTTTTGATCAAGGTGTTACGATAAGCGACGGTGCTAACCTGAATGAGCAGCGCTGTGCATCCATCTGACCGACCGTTTTGGGGCGAGATCGGTCTGACATAAGCCGTCTTCTTGGGAGTTCGAATGAATCACTTGGGCAAGCGTTTCCGACTGCAACGATTCAAGCCGACCATCGGCAACGCCAGTTTTTTCGAGGTCAGCGAGGATGCTCTAGAGCAGTTTTTAACTGCGTGCCACCGGCGCAAGTACCCGAACAAAACCACCATCATCCGACCTGGCGATCTGGCCAACACCCTGTATTACATCGTCGAAGGTTCCGTCACTGTTTCGTCCGAAGACGACCAGGGGCATGAGCTGATCCTGGCGTATTTGAACAAAGGTGACTTCATCGGCGAGATGGGCCTGTTTATGGAGACTGAGCGCCGGGAAGTGCTGGTCAGAACCAAGGCGCCTTGCGAGCTTGCTGAGATCAGTTACGACCGCCTCAGTGGCCTGTTCCAGGGCGCGCTACGCGAAGAGTGCGCCCACATCATGTATGCGATCGGCGTTCAGCTGACGTCACGACTGCTCAATACCAGTCGCAAGGTGAGTCGGCTAGCATTTATGGATGTTACGGGCCGGGTGGCCAGAACGCTTTTGGACCTGACCGAGGAGCCCGACGCCATGACGCACCCCGATGGCATGCAGATTCGCATTTCCAGACAGGAAATCAGCCGCATTGTCGGTTGCTCCCGTGAAATGGTCGGTCGAGTGCTGAAAAACCTTGAAGAAGAAGGCTCTATTTCAGTCGCCGGCAAGACCATCGTGGTATTCGGCACGCGCTAGCTAGAGTGCGTCCACGGTTTACGTTTTTGGAACAGCTCGACCGGTCCACGGATGGGCCGGCATTTTCAAATTATTGAAAATGAAGAACTTTCATAACCACGCTTCTGAAAGTTCGTGTCCGCGTTAGCCACGGATGGCTAATCGTGGACGACCTCTAGCTAGCTACGACACCTCAGTCGGATGGTCTGTGACCAGAGTCGCAGGCCGGGTCAGCCATCGATACTATCCTCTGCAGGATGAAACCAACGCTCGCTTTTTCTATTGCATTGCTGCTTGGCACCGCCAACGCCGCCGACTACTACGTATCCAACACTGGCGATGACGATGACCCAGGCTCTTTGAGCCAACCCTGGCAGTCCTTGCAACACGCGGTCGACAGCGTCAATCCCGGCGACACAGTTTGGGTCAGGGGCGGCAACTATGCTGGCGCACACATGACGCAATCTGGCACCGAGCAGGCCAGAATCGCCCTGCGCGCGTTTCCGGGCGAGTCCCCTGCCATTGTCTCCGACAATGCGTTCACTCCCGATGGACTCAACCTTGAAGGTGCCTCCTACGTTACCGTCGAGGGCTTTCGCGTCGATGGCCGCGGGCGTGCTGGCATCCGTGCTGTCTTGTGCCAGCATGTCACGATCCGTGCCAATATCACTGATCTAAACAGTCGCTGGGGCATTTTTACCGGCTTCTGTGACGACCTTTTGATCGAAGCCAACATCACCTCAAACAGCCTCATTGAGCATGGCATCTACGTCTCAAATTCGGCTGATCGGCCTGAGGTAAGAAACAACCTGATTTTCGGCAACCACGCCAACGGCATCCATTTCAATGGCGATGCCTCGCAAGGGGGTGACGGCATTATTTCCGACGCGATCATCGAAAAAAACATCATTTTTGACAACGGCCTTGGCGGTGGGTCGGGCATCAATCTTGATGGCGTCCAGGATTCGGTGGTTCGAAACAATCTGCTATATGACAGCCATGCGTCAGGTATCTCGCTGTACCAAATCGATGGCGGGGGCCCTTCCACTGGCAACAAAATCCTGAATAACACGGTATTGCAGGACGCTGATGGTCGCTGGGCTTTGAACATCCAGGACGGGGCCATCAATAACCAGGTGAGCAACAATATTTTGTACAACCATCATCCATTTCGCGGCAGCATCGACATCTCGACTGACTCACTGAGCGGACTGGTGTCCGACCATAATGTGGTCATGCACCGTTTTACCACCGATGGCGGCACTACGATTCTGGATCTGACGCAATGGCAAATGGTCACGGCTCAAGATTCGCACTCACTGATCGCTGTGCCAACCGAGCTATTTGAAGACGCGACAAGCGATTTTCGCCTTCCGGATGACTCACCCGCAGTAGATTCGGGAATGCCCCTGGCTGAGGTCAGCGATGACCTGTTGGGCACTATGCGCCCCCTGGGCCTGGAATTCGATATCGGTGCCTATGAAGGTAACGATGTGCTCTTCGTCGATGGCCTAGGCGACTAGAGGCCTTGTCTCCCTGCCTTCGTCCGTCGAAATGTGCGGCTTAGAGGAAACTCATTTGCTCAACAGGCGGCACCAGTCTCGATTGCAGGCAAACGCGATCGTCCTTGCCGATGTGCGCAATATCAATGCCATGCTTCAACAACGGCGGCCCAAGCAAACGTGATCGATGGCACCCGTCGGCCTCCATTTCAGCACACATCAGGGCCACCCGATGGCCCAATTCAACGGCTTTGATGACGCGATCCAGCCCCTGCCGGAAATCTAGCTGTTGTGCTCTACTCCGATAGTCAGGCGACCCGTCACTGTGTACACACCCGGTATGCGCCAGTTTGCCGCCAAGCTGCTGCCCCATAAACAGATAGCGAATGCCGTGGCCAGGAAGCGCTGCCGACAAGGCCTCCTTGCAAAACTCAGGGCGATACCGTGAGTACGGCTGAGTGCGCACGTCCAGCAAGTACTCGATGCCATGTTCTCGGCATACTTCAACGAATCGATCGAGCGTACGGCGTGCATAGCCCAGGCTAAACACTCGCCCCGGCGCTTGGGCGTTTTCAGCCATCGCTAGAATGCATCCAAGGGCCACCGTAAATAGGCCAGGCCATTATCTTCAGGCTCTGGCAAGTGCCCTGCTCGCATGTTGACTTGCAACGACGGAATAATCAGTTTCGGTACTGAGAGTTCGGCATCCCGTGTTGTGCGAAGCGCGACGAACTGTTCCTCTGTCGTATCCTGACCAATGTGCACATTGCCTGTTCGTTGCTCACCGACTGTAAAGCAGCACCTCGGTGCCAGTCCTGGCCCCGGGTAGTCGTGACACAAGTACAACACAGTTTCATCGCCAAACCCGTACAGCGTTTGAATCGACTGATACAGCTGAGCAGCATTACCGCCAGGGAAGTCGCAGCGAGCCGTTCCATAGTCTGGCGCGAACAAGGTATCACCGATAAAAGCTGCACCAGGCAGACGGTAGGTCAAGCTGTCCGGGGTATGACCCGGCGTTGCTACCACCTGAACCGGAATGGAGCCAATCGAGAATTGTTCACCGGCGTTAAACAAGCGGTCGAACAAATCACCGTCGGCCGCGATTTGAAAGACCTCGGAGAAGTGTTTCTGCACTTGCTGGATGCCACGCCCGATGGCGATTTCACCACCCAACGATCGCTTGATGATTTGGGCGGCCGTCAAATGATCAGCGTGGGCATGTGTCTCCAGCACCCATTGCACTTTGAGCTGTCGATCGTTGACCGCTTCAATGATCTGACCGACCGACTTTGCCCCGATGCGACCGGAGCTGGCATCAAAGTCCATCACTGGATCGACTATAGCGGCAGCACCGGTCTCTGGATCGCTGACCAGGTAGGACCAGGTGTTAGTGGCTTCGTGAAAAAACGGATCTACATTTGCTTGGGTCACAACATTGAACACGGCGTTTACACAGCGCAACATGATAGCGGAAATCCTAGCCTGCATTATTCATGAAGGTTCGCTGGCAGGGCGAATCTGGCTAAGCAGGTTGGGCTATCAGCCGCAGAAGCGTAGCAATAGCTACGGTTCAAGGTTGATCGCTCAAGATGCAACGCCAGATCCGTCCTGGCAGTG
>BQJN01000177.1 GCA_021604725.1 Lysobacteraceae bacterium
TTGCACGGGTGCCTTAACGGCACGCCGCAGGTGGCGAACGACCGCACATGGGTGAGCCGGACTCAGAGCGAGTGCCTTGAATGGCACTCGGTAGGTGGCGAACGACTCGACATGGATGTCGAGGCCGGGGGTTCCAACGAAGACCTAGCGTTTCGCCAGGGATGGCTACTCCAAACCTCACCTACCTCGGTCACGGCTAAAGTGCCTTGAATGTTTGCTTCGAACGAAGGCCCGGCCCGTTGTAGAGTTCAGGCTGGATAGTTTTGATTGTGGTGTGCGGAGCAGCCATCCATGGCGCAACGTTTGCCCTCTTGCCACCCCCAGCCCTGCCCTCCATGGCAGGTCGTTCAGCGGGATCGAATGCCTTTGGGCATTCGCTCTTAATCCGCTTCACCCCTCACAAAGTCAATCTTCTTGCGTGCCTGCGTCAGCCTTTGTTGCATTAGTCGACCGAATCCAAGTTGGCGGAGTAATTGGTCCAGGGTCTGGCGATCATCGGGCCGTACTGCCAATCGCTCGGTGTCCAGTTCGATATCATCTTTCAACCCGGTCAACCGTCGTGAAAGTCCAATCTGCTCGCGCGACGCTCGTATCTGCGTGGCCATCGATTTTGCACCACGCAAGCGCAGAAACTCGATCTCAGCGCTTCGATCCAGAAGCGCCTGCAGCGACCCGAAATGCTGCAATAGAGCGGTGGCAGATTTCGGCCCCACACCCTTGACCCCCGGAATGTTATCCACGCTATCACCGGTCAACGCCAGGAAATCGGCGATCTGGTCAGGTCGTACACCAAAGTGGTTTGTGGTCTCACTGTAACTTAAGCGCTTCCTGCCGAAATCCCAGAACGTATCGCCAGGTTGAAGTACCTGCGCCAAATCCTTGTCGGCCGATACCACGCTTACGGAGCGGAGTTGTTCATGCTCATGTCGCGCGGCGCTTGCAATCAAGTCATCGGCCTCGAATTGAGCGTGCCCACATGTGTAAAACCCCAGCGCGTCGGCCAGTTGACGGCAGTAGGCGAACTGACGCTTCAACTCCGGTGGGGCAGCCGGGCGATTAGCCTTGTATGCCGGATAAATGCTGTTGCGAAACGAGCTGTCCAGGGACTCATCGAAAGCCAACAAAGCGCGTTGCGGTGCCGCTTCAGTCATGAATCGCGACAAGAAACCAAGAAAGCCATAGATGGCATTGGTTGGTTGTCCGTCAGGATCCTGGAATTCATCGTTTAGTGAAAACCAGGCACGAAAAATGAAAATGCTGGTATCAACCAGATAGGTCGGTTGGATCACTGCAAACGCTGTCGTAAAGGGCTGTTGTGAGGAAAGTGAGCCAAGAGAAACTCCATCTGGTCGGCAAGGATGCGTTTGCCCTGCAAATAAACATATTCAGCATGATTGGGTTCAAACGGAATCGCCAACAACTCAAGCCCAGCTTCCTCAGGCGTTCGGCAAGCCTTGAAGTTATTGCACCGTTTGCATGCGGTCACTACGTTGACCCACACATCCTTACCACCCCGAACTTGCGGACGAACATGATCGCGTGACAAATCACGTGGTGCAAACTGTTTGCCACAATACAGACACATACGGGCATCACGTCGGAACAAGGCCTGGTTGGTTAGCGGAGGGCGATATTGACACTGCGCACCGCTTAACTCCGGGTTGATACCACAGGTGGCGACGATGGCATTGATGGTCAACTCACTGCGCTTGCCACTGGCCGCACACATACCGCCACGAATCCGGTACAACTCAGCCCCAATCGAATAACTGACCTGACCCAGGCAATGCAGTTTCGCCGCATGCCGGTAATCGATCCATTCCAGCGGCAGCCCAGAAATATCGGTGCGCAGCACTTGTTGCGCTAAATCGTGATGGTACCGATGAGATTGGCTGCCCATGGCCTCAGAGCATTTCAGCAAACAAACGAAAAATCAAGCGATTAATCAACATATTGTGGTTGTCGAAACGAGCCACCGCAATATATTGCGCGTGATTAGCGAGGCCCTAGCGCCTGGGAATCGCACCAGGCTTTAGTAAAGCGGGCTTGTTGTGGGCGATCCAGTCAATCTGCTGACGAGTCAAAATCGACGTCATCGCCTTGACCATGGCCAATTCAGACTGAACATTCTCAGACTCTACGCGGTAACGGTCCAACCACCATTGGCTGGCATCGACCTCTTTGCCGTTGCCCGGCCGACGTTGGTTCAGCTCGATTTCACGTTCGCTGACTTCGGCCAGGAACTTGTTCAGCGCTTCATTCAATGCCGCCACCTGCTGAGGCTTGATGCCGACTTCTTCGCTGATCACCGGCCGATTCCACCAAGCCGCTGATTGCGCCGACTGCAGCCTCTTCTGTGCGATCTGCAGTGGCGGTTCTTGTTGCTTGCTAAAGACGGTGGCGCCGGTGATCAAAGCCAGGGCCAAACAGATCAGGTACAGCGTGACTGGCGTTCGAACAAGTGCCCAAAACTTCATTTGAACACCTGATGTTCCGGAAACCGCACGACGATTTCCGTGCCTACTCCAAGTTCCGATTGCAAGGAAACGGGCCAGTTAAAGCGATCAGACAAACGATTGACAATCGACAAGCCAACGCCATGCCCGCCCGGCTGTTGTGCCTTGCCGCCACGAAAGTAGGGCTTGAATGCGGCCTTGGCCTCGTCCTCAGTCATGCCAATGCCACTATCCTTGATGGTCACCATGCCTTCCCCCACGGTCACCTGCACCACCCCTTTCGGCGTGTACTGACAAGCGTTTCGGATCAGGTTGCCGATCATTACGGCCACCACCTTGATCGACGCTTCGATGACAAACTGCTCCTGCTCTTCCAGCTGCAGCACTACAGGTTTGCCCTTGAGCAACAACTCACTGCGTTCAATTTCTTCGCGAACGACTGCATTGACGTTGACCACGGCATGGTACAAGCCGGTATCCGAATCGCGAGCCAACAACAACAGTGCTTCCATCAGCGCTTCCATGTCGCGCGCGGCATCACGGATGCGATTTAAGGAATGGCGCGTGAAATCGTCCTGGTCATCGGCATCAAGCAACACGTCGACCGCGACCTTGATCACGGTAAGCGGACTGCGCAGTTCATGCGACGCGTCGCGTGTAAAGTTCTGTTCTCTATCAATAAAGTCTCGAATGCGCCCGGCGTAACTGTGCAGGGCATCGGCCAACGCGCGAATCTCAGCAACCGGCTGGTGTCGTGCCAATCGTTTCGGGTCGAGCTGGGCCACATCCGGCTCCTGCGCGTCCAGGGACTCAACGACGTGCGCCAACTCCACCAACGGAGCAATAGCGCGCCGGGCAATGCGATACATGATCCAGCTAACAAGGTAGATCAGCACGATACTGCCGGCCGCCCACACGCCGACCGATGTTGGGCCAGGCCACCAGTTGAGCTGCGTAACCAACCACAGCGCGATGGTTCCCAGCGCAGTTGCAACAACACCACGAAGGATTAACGCACGCCCCAGGCTTGAGCGGTATATAGTTCGAAATCCAGGGGCTACCGGGTCCGTCTTTTGCGCTCGAACGTCGTGTTCAACCATCGGCTTGGTCAAGGTCCGCAATTCGATATCCGGTGCCATGTACGGTGTGCACCAAAGGCTTGTCGAAGGGCTTGTCGATCACCTTGCGCAGGTTGTACATATGGCTGCGAAGGGTATCGCTGTCCGGCAAAACGTCACCCCAAACCTCGCGCTCTATGGCCAGCCGGTTCACCACATTTGGTGACTCGCGAAGCAGGATTTTTAGCAACTTGATGCCGATAGGTGACAGATTGAGCTGGGTCGAACCGCGGGTCACAATCATTGTCCCGGTATCGAGCTCCAGGTCAGCCACCTGCAACCCCAAGGGGCTGGACTGGCGCCGCTGACGACGAATCAATGCTTGAATGCGAGCAACCAATTCCCTCGGTTCAAAGGGCTTTATCATGTAGTCGTCGGCTCCGGCGTCCAGACCGGTGATCTTGTCATCCAGCGTATCGCGCGCGGTCAACATCAAAACCGGTGTTCCTACATGCGCCTCTTCACGCAATCGCCGACAGACTTCAATGCCATCAATTCCGGGCAACATCAGATCAAGGATAATCGCGTCATAACAATTGCCCATTGCCAGCTTCAGGCCGGTAAGGCCATCCCAGGCGTAATCCACGCGATAACCTCGCCGCTCCAACAGCGCTCCGCACATCTCAGCAATTGAGGCGTTGTCCTCGACCAGCAGGACGAGGCCTTCTGATTGTTCTGTCATGGGCGTTACAGTAGCGTGCTCAACCGGTCCTCGCAATCATTCTGAAACGGCTTCCAGTGCCTCAATCACCGGTGCCAGCAAGGGCCATACCGTATCGAGAATAATCGGCTGTGCCGCCGGGTTGGGATGAATACCATCGGACAGCATCAACTCAGGGTTTGTGGCAACGCCTTCCAGAAAAAAAGGATGCATGCGAACACCATACTGGGCCGCGACTTCATCGTAGACTGCCGCGAACTGATCTCGGTAGGCGGCGCCGTAGTTGACCGGCACGGTGATGCCCAACAGGATCACCTCGGCGCCGCTGGCTTGCGATAATTGGACCAGTTGCTCCACGTTTTTTCGGATCAGGGTCGGTGGATAGCCCCGCAAAGCGTCATTGGCACCGAGCTCAACCATGACGATTGACGGTTGGTGTTGTTCCAGTAGTTTCGGTAGTCTGGATAGCCCGCCGCTGGTGGTTTCCCCACTGATGCTGGCATTAACGACGCGCACGGCTTGTCCTTCTGAGTCCAACCGGTCTTGCAGCAAGGCCGGCCAACCCTGATCGAGCGCCATGCCATGCGCCGCGCTGAGGCTGTCACCGATGATCAGCAATTTGTGGCTGGTCGGCTCAGCGCAAGCGGTCAGGCTAAAACTTGAGCACAACAGGAAAAGCAGTATTCGCATGTCAGCTACCAAAGCAATGATTGAAGCAAAGAATGTCGCTAAACATGTTAGCGGTCCGGGTGGTCACTTGACTATCTTGCAAGATATCAACCTCGAAGTGAATGCTGCGTCAAGCGCAGCCATTGTCGGCCCCTCAGGTTCGGGCAAAACTACATTGCTCGGATTGCTGGCTGGCCTGGACGCTCCGAGCGAGGGCGAGGTATGGCTCGATGGACGGGCGATAACGGACATGAACGAGGACGAACGGGCGCAGATTCGCTCAGAGTCGGTCGGTT
>BQJN01000178.1 GCA_021604725.1 Lysobacteraceae bacterium
TCGTTCGAAATTCGTTCCAGACGAATTTGTACTCCGCACATCCCTGTGCTCCGCCCTCCGGGTTCCCTTCGCTACACTCGGTCATTCGAAATTCGTTCCAGACGAATTTGTATGGCCTACATCCATGTAGGGCGCCCTTCGGGCTGCGTTCGCGTGCGCTCCTCGTTCGAAATTTGCTCCCGGCAAATTTGTTGAACCCACCACACTGCGTGCGGCGTGGGGTGAGCGGGCCAGTCGAGCGAGTGCCTTGAATGGCACTCGATCCCCGCGAACGACTCGACAGGATGTCGAGGCTGGGGGGCCTACGGAGGACAAGCGTCTCGCCATGGATGGCGACTCCAATCATTCCATCCGAAGCACAAAGAAGCCCCCAATCTCGCTTCGACGCTTTGTGTTTTCACGGTAGGCGGCCGAGGCACCAGCCTGCAAGGCCGCGGAGAGGGTGGGATTATGGCCTACATCCATGTAGGCCACCCTTCGGGCTGCGTTCGCATGCGCTCCTCGTTCGAAATTCGTTCCAGACGAATTTGTACTCCGCACATCCCTGTGCTCCGCCCTCCGGGCTGCGTTCGCGTGCGCTCCTCGTTCGAAATTCGTTCCAGACGAATTTGTTGAACCCACACGCACTTCGTGCGCCATGGGTTCACAGCCACCCTCGGCCAAACAAAAAAGGCCGCCCCAGTGGGACGGCCTTTTGTGTTTGGCGGAGAGGGTGGGATTTGAACCCACGAGGGGCGTTAACCCCTGCTGGTTTTCAAGACCAGTGCATTCAACCGCTCTGCCACCTCTCCGTGTTCGCGGTTTTGCGAAGGCGCGCATTGTAACAATACAGGCGCTGTGGTCAAACAATAATTGGACGAAAATAGGTGGGGAGGGGGTGAATTTTCGGTTGCAGCCAAAAAGAGGAACGAAATTGACTGTGTCTGGTCCAATCGGGGTAGAATTAACCTTACATTACCAAGGAGGTTTTAGTCAGTGAACCAAGTCTACGCTTCTGCACAAAATCAGGTGTCTGCTTTACAGGCCAATAGAGTCCTTCGCAACACCTACATGCTGCTCTCGATGACGCTGCTGTTCAGCGCGCTGATGGCGGCTGTGGCCATGAACATGAATTGGCCTTACCTCGGTCCGTGGGTGACCCTCGGTGGTTATTTCGCACTGTTGTTCTTGACCAATGCCCTGCGCAATAGCGCATGGGGTATCGCCAGTGTGTTCGCGCTAACCGGATTCATGGGCGCGACATTAGGTCCGATCCTCAATTTCTATGTGGCCGCTATCCCGAACGGTGATCAGTTGATCATGACTGCGCTCGGCGGCACCGGAATCGTATTTTTAGCCATGTCCGGTATTGCCTTGACCTCAAAGCGGGACTTCAGTTTCCTCGGCAAATTCCTGTTTGTCGGTATCCTGGTGGCCTTTCTGGGCGGTCTGGGAGCGTTGTTCTTCGAGATTCCAGCACTTTCGATGGCCGTTTCTGCGATGTTTATCCTGCTGATGGCCGGCCTGATTCTTTGGCAAACTCAGCAAATTGTGCGCGGCGGTGAGACCAACTACATCATGGCGACCGTGACGCTGTATATCAGCATCTACAATCTGTTTACCAGTTTGTTGCACCTGCTCGGTATTTTCGGCGACGACTAAGCGTTTACTGCAACCCCCGGCGCAAAAAGCCGGGGGTTGGCTTGACCCGCACCGTGGATGGCGCTAACTTGCTCCAAAGGGGGCTGGGTTAGCAGCCAAGACAACAATAATCGGTTACGGGACGAATCATGATTCAGGTACTGCTGGTCGACGACCACGACCTGGTAAGGACAGGGATAGGGCACATCCTCAGTGAGCAGGCGGACATCGAAGTCATCGCCGAAGCGGGTACTGGGGAAGATGCGGTGCGCCTGGCTCGGGAGCTCCGACCCGACGTGGTGTTGATGGATGTCAACATGCCTGGTGCCGGCGGAATGGAAGCGACGCGGCGAATCATTCGCCATGAACTTTCCAGAGTGATTATCCTTACGGTTCACGCCGAGGCACCGTACCCAACACGTCTTCTTGAAGCGGGTGCTTATGGCTACTTGACCAAAGGCTGCGCACCGGCTGAGTTGCTTGAAGCCGTGCGCTCAGTGGCCAAGGGTGACAAGTTCGTCGGATCGGATATCGCGCGTCAAATGGCATTGGCCAGTTTGCCTGGAAACGATGTTTCACCTTTTGACCGGTTGACCTCAAGGGAGATGAGCCTCACATTACTGCTTGTGCAGGGCGAAGATACCGCCACCATTGCTGAGACCATGGCGGTGACCGTCAAGACCGTTTCGGCATACAAGCACAAAATTTTTGAGAAGTTGGGTGTCAAAAACGTGGTGACGTTGACGCATCTGGCTATTCGTCACGGGCTGACTGAAACCGATCAGCTGTCGTAACGGGTAGACGATGCGGCGCGCCGCATCAATCCGTTGTGGGAGCTTGCGAAGTGATGAGAGTTAGTATTTTGGCCGGCCTTGTATTGGTCAGCAGCGGGGTCGTGTTCGCTCAGGATGAGAGCGAGGACGGTTGGTCAGGGACGGGTCAGTTGGGTTACGTTCGTACCACCGGCAATAGTGAAACCGAATCGGTCAATGCCCAGATTGACCTGAGCCGCCTGAGTGGGCCTTGGACCTGGGCATTAGGTTTGAAGGCCTTGGGGGCTGCTGATAGCGGCGATACCACCGCCGAACGCTATGAGTTTTCGACCAAACTCGATCGTCGAATCAATGAGCAATCTTATTGGTATGGAGCGTTTCGTTACGACGACGACCGGTTTTCTTCCTATGAGTATCAGGGTTCGCTAACGGCCGGTTATGGTCGCAACCTGATAGCGTCGGAGAAGCATCAGTTGTCGGGTGAGATCGGTGCAGGTTACCGTCAAGCCAAAGAGGCCGATACCGGTGTCAAGCAGGACGATTTCATCGGCCGCGTCTTTGTCGACTACAAATGGGTATTGACCGAAACCACCAACTTCACCAACGTGCTGTTGGTTGAGGGTGGAAGTAGTAACACCTTTACCGAAAACATCACTGGCCTTGGCGTGTCTATCAATTCGGATCTGGCCCTGAAGCTGGGCTACACCATCCGCCACAACTCATCAGTTGTAGGTGGTCGTGACAAGACCGACACCATTACCGGCGTTAATCTGGTCTACGATTTTTAGACCAAACATCTGCTTTTCGCTTCGATTACCGGTCCGCTGCCCATTCCTGGGGTAGCGGATTGCGGTGCCGGTGAATCTTGTCAATCAAATACCGGCATGCCATTGTTTGCTGGCATCGTTCGCTGGGACGAAGGAGGTTACGGCATGGTTGAGCCAATTGGCACCAAGACTGACGCGAACCTCGATGTCGCGACTGACTGAATGGGTGCCCTCAAAAAAATGGTGGCCGTACTGTGGCGTCTGTGGCGTCTAATTGGTACCGCCATAAGTTTCGGCGTTTTCGGGCTGGGTGGTTTGTTTGTTGGACTGGTGGTCGGTCCAGCTCTGTACTTGATACCGGCATCGAAGCGCCGCGCCGCGATCGCCAGGCGCGTCATCGGGGCTTTGTTTTCGACGTTTGTTGAGGTGATGCGCTTTCTTGGCGTTTTGCGGTATCGGATACGCATGGAAGCGCCGTTGCCGTCGCCGCCGTTTGTGGTTGTCGCCAACCACCCGTCGCTCATCGATGTTATTTTTTTGATCAAGCTGTTTCCGACGGCAGATTGTGTAGTCAAGCAAGCTCACTGGTCGAATCCGTTCATGATGTCGGCGGTGCGTGCAGCAAACTACGTTCCGAATTCAAATACGGCAGATATATTGGCCGAGTGTGCAGAGCGTTTGCGCAAAGGGACCATCATGACGATTTTTCCGGAAGGCACTCGAACAGTGCCTGGGCAACAGCCGCGTTATCACCGAGGACCTGCATTGCTGGCTCTGGAGACGGGGGCATCGTTGCTGCCCGTCAAGATCAGAGTGAATCCGACCACCTTGACCAAGGCGGAGCCCTGGTATCACATTCCGCAGCGTCAGGTTTGCGTTGAGCTCACCGTGTTGCCGGCCATTGAGCCGAAACGATCGGGCTCGATCAGGGCTGATTCCATCGAGCTAAACCAGCAACTGAAGGCCCTGTTGACTGAATAATTGGGCGATCAGCGGATGCAAATTCGCTGCCGAACAGTAAAATAGTCGGTGGTCAATCGCTGACCGAAAAAAATCCAGTGGCAATCAGTGATGGAAACCAGTACATTGCTGCGGTTTCCCAGCGCAAATAGTGATAACGCATACACCATGACCGAGAAGGAAGTACTTGAGCACCTGCACACGCTGCTGGTTGAACATTTTGAGGTCGAGCCGGAGTTGATTCGCCCGCAGGCGCGGCTATACGAAGACTTGGGGATTGACAGCATTGATGCGGTGGACATGGTTGTGCAGCTGCGAGACTTGACCGGCATTCGCGTGCCCGCCGATGAGTTCAAGCGAGTTACCACGCTGCAGGACGTCACCAAAATGATCGGTCAGATAGTCAACGAGCAACAGGAAGCCTAGTGCTGACCACCAATTCGGTGACATGCTAGCCGGACTTACTCGCCTTGCCCTGGGATTGCTGACGCTCGCCTATCCGTTCGTGGTCTACTTCGGCTTGAGCCGATTTCAACCCTCCATTATTGCGCTGCTGCTGGTTGCGGTGTTGGCTGTACGGCTAGGCCTGGCCTCTGGTACCGAACGCACATGGGTGTTCTGGCCGTTGCTGGTGTTGCTCAGTTATTCAATTGCGGCCGTAATCACCGGTAGCCAGCTGATGTTACTTATTTATCCGGTGCTGGTGAGCCTTTGTTTCTTGAGTATTTTCGCCTGGACACTGTTCCGCCCACCATCTTTGATTGAACGGATCGTGCGTGCGCGCGGTGAGCAGATCAGCGAATTCGGCCCACCGTACATGCGTACAGTCACCATCGTCTGGTGCGGGTTTTTCATTGCAAACGCAATCGTAGCGGCTTATACGGTCACGCTTTCCCTATCGGCATGGACCTTGTACAACGGTTTGTTATCCTATCTCGCCATTGGCACCCTGGGCTGCATAGAGCTGGTGTGTCGCAGAGCCTACAAGCGCAAACATGGAGTGATTTGAATTGGCTGGCCAAACAGCTTTCGACCCGTCGCCAGTTGGACCTTTTAAC
>BQJN01000179.1 GCA_021604725.1 Lysobacteraceae bacterium
AGGTCGAGTAGCCGCTCACTCAGACGCGAGAACGCAGCAGTTGTCGACTTGATAATTAGCAAGGCTTCGTCGTCCGTTTGCACCTCACCTTGCCAGCGGTAGGTGGAGACAACACTGCTGATCGTATTGACGCAGGCCGCCAGCTGCTCTGCAACCAGCGCCCCGGCGATGTCTGGGGCTTGATCAGGCGGGCAGGTACACAGAACAACACAGGTATCAGTCATCCCGCTATTGTAGCGCCCGATGAAGCTGTCGCGAAACTTCGGTCCATCTGGTCCAGGAGGGGCTACTGCAGCACCCTCCGATGGCGGTAACGTCCTACGGCCGCCGCAGCAGCAATTGAGCACTCCGCTCAAAGACGGCCTCATCGACCCCCAGTGCCCGCTTGATAGCGATATCACGATCCCAAATGCTATCGATGTTGGCAATGGCTCTGGCTTCGGCGATCGACAGATGAGGCCAGTGGTACAGAGGGTGGACCAACGGGAAGAATTGCAATGGCCAGTCACTGCCATAGATCAGCCGGTCGTTGAAGTTTCCCAACTCGACGGTTGTTGCAAGGTAGCCCAACTTGTTGATCTGAGTCAGGCTAGAGATGTCAGCGTACAGATTGGGCCACTGTTCGAACATCGGAATCAGCCGATCAAAGCTTGGCTCACCAGCATACTCTCCGGTGGTTCCGATATGTGCGGCAATGACTTTGACGCCCAGCTGCAACGGCAATTCGATCTTGTGCGGGTCGCCCAGCTCATCGATGGCCCCGGGAAATGACTTTTCTTGCCCAACGTGGGTCAGCAGTTTTAGATCGAGTTCAACCATGCGCTGGTAGAACGGTGCGATCGCTGGGTCCGCCGGATCAATGTACATGATCGATGGAATCCACTTGATCAAAACCGCACCCTGTTCAGCTACACGATCGAGGCGCTGCAATGCATCGGGCCGATACGGGTTGATACTGGCCCCGAAAACAAGCTCCGGGTAGCGAGCGCTTTGGGCCGCGACATAATCATTGGGGACATAGATCGTGGTGCGATCGAGGTCCAGTTCCCCGGCTTCGTTGATCACGCCGTCCATGGCCAGAATCACGGCCTGACTGACTTCGCTTGATTCGCGAATCCGCTCCACCAGGCGATCGACCAGGACACCATCGCCGAGTTCTCCCAACTCCGCCTCGGTTACCTGCATGGCATCCATCAAGAACTCGAAGCGAAAATTGTCATGCATCTCGGCACTGACGAAAGCACCCTCACCCAAAATGCCGAGACCGGCTACATGCACGTGGTTGTCGAGATAGCCCCCCGCGCCCCTGGCCAATTGAGCCGGTGGCCAGATTGACCAAGCCACCATTGAAACTGCGACCAGCAACAGCACGCCGCCTAGCAGGGCCGCGAGCAGGCGTCGCCATCGAGTGGAGCTGGCCACCTCAAATATCAAACGGTGGCAGCTTCGTGTCCACCAGCTGGTTTTTCAAACGGGTATAAACGGGCAGACCGTTTTCATAAGCCGGGTAGGCTTCGCCCTGAATTAGTGGCGCCAAATAGCGCCGACATGCCTCGGTGATGCCGAAGCCGTCTTCGGTAATAAACTCGCGAGGCATCATCTTTTCCACATTGGCCACATCAGCCAGCTGCGCCGTAGCGACTTTCCAGGCATAGGGGTCATCACTGACTCGCTCAATAATCGGCATCACTGCATTTTGCCCATCAACAGCCAGCTCAACCGCCGCCTTGCCCATGGCATAGGCTTGCTCCAAATCGGTTTGCGAGGCCAGGTGCCGTGCCGAGCGCTGAAGATAGTCAAGCACTGCCCAGTGGTATTTGAAACCAAGCTTCTGTTTGACTAAACCGGCAATGACCGGTGCTGCGCCACCTAATTGGGCGTGACCGAAGGCGTCCCGCGTGCCGGAGTCAGCGAGGAAGCGGCCATCGGGGTGTCGTACCCCTTCAGATACGACGATAGAGCAGTAACCCGATTGATCTACTGACTGTTTGACGCGGGCCAGGAACGCCTCCTGATCAAACGGAATCTCGGGAAACAAAATGATCTGTGGTGGCTGTGAAGGATCGGCGCCAGCCAGTCCGCCGGCGGCCGCAATCCAGCCGGCGTGGCGTCCCATCACTTCCATCACAAAAACCTTGGTTGAGGTTTCAGCCATCGATTCCACATCAAAACTGGCTTCCATCATCGATACCGCAACGTATTTTGCGACAGAGCCGAATCCAGGGCAGTTGTCCGTGGCCGGAAGATCGTTGTCGATGGTTTTGGGAACACCGATGCATTGCACCGGGTAGCCCAGCGCATCCCCGATTTGCGATACCTTGTGCGATGTATCGGCCGAATCACCACCGCCGTTGTAGAACACGTAACCGATGTTGTGCGCCTTCAGCACTTCGATCAAACGCTCATACTCGGCTTTTTGGTCGTCCAGGCTCTTGAGCTTGAAGCGACAGGAACCGAAGGCGCCACCCGGCGTCGACCTGAGGCCTTCAATGGCTTCGGCGCTTTCCAAACTGGTATCGATCAACTCCTCGCGCAATGCGCCAAGGATGCCATTTTTGGCGGCGTAAACCTTGCCAATTGCTTGCGGGTGAGCGGCTGCGGTCTGAATAATTCCGCAAGCTGTGGCGTTAATAACAGCGGTAACACCGCCGGACTGAGCGTACAAGGCGTTTTTCATCGACCCAACCTGTTTGACTTCGTAGTGAACGGGCGGTAGCGTACCGCCTCTTTTGTTAAAACAGCGATATGGTACCGATTGCTTGCTTGCTCGTCGATGTCGGCAGGCAACAATGGTACCGATGGACGAGGCTACTCCCCAATGCGATTGGTATTGTTAGGCGCACCCGGTGGCGGCAAAGGCACCCAGGCAGCGCAATTGAAAGACGAACTGAATGTTCCCCACATTTCCACCGGCGACCTTTTGCGCGGTGCAGTGCAGGCCGGAACACCACTAGGTCTCAAGGCCAAGGCGGTGATGGAAGCGGGCGATCTGGTTTCAGATGACCTGGTACTAGGCATCCTGGAAGACAGGTTGGCTGAAGACGATGCCAGCAACGGGTTCATATTGGATGGCTTTCCACGCAATCTGGTGCAATGTGAAATGCTCGATGGTCTGTTGACCCGGATCGAGCAGCCGATTGATGTCGCCGTCAACATTGTCGTGCCCGAAGAGGTGATCGTTGAACGGATCGCCAGTCGTGCCCAGCAGGAAGGTCGAGCTGACGACAACGAAGAAACGGTGCGCAATCGACTCAAAGTCTATCGTGAGCAAACGGCCCCTGTTGTTGATTACTATGGCGAGCGTGACCTGGTCCACACAGTGGATGGCTTGGGCACAATTGATGAGGTATTCGACCGCATCATGGGTGCGCTCAAGGGTTAGCTGCGGGCACCTTTGGGCTGGATCTCGAAACGCAATACGGCCCCGTCATGGTCGACACGTATTAGTGTGTTTCCCGTACGGTGACAAAACACCTCAACATCGATTTCGGCGTGAGGGTCGTCAGCCAGTAAGATTAGGCGCTGGCTAGCCTGCAGTTCAGCCAGAGCTTTTCGAGCCATCACCACCGGTTGTGGACAATGCAGCCCAGTGGCGTCCAGCTCAATATAGATTGGTGTGTGGCCGTTGGATTCAGTCATTTCAGTCATCAGGCAGCAAGCAAAGCAATGAGTCGTCTTCTGGCCATATACCTAGCAATCTGCGGACTCAAACGTGGGCCGCAGGACTTGCCTGCGTCGCGCAGCCTACTTTACCTCAGTGGAACTCTCTATGCCGCCACTATCTGGTTGTACGAAATCCGAGAAGGGGACGTCTGGACTGGCCTTCCAACAGTCATCCTGGGTATCGTGACTACCTGGGCCCTTTACAGTAGCTTGCTGCGATTCAACGAAAAAGAAGCTCGGCTAACCCAAACACTTAGCGCGTCGTTCGGCTGCAATGCAATCTTCAACTTGGCGGCTGCGCCGATTCGGTGGCCTTGGGCGGACGCTATCTTGGCCAAAACCGAGCCACCTCCGGGCTTTGGCCTAATGCTGTTTGCTATCATCATCTGGTCTTTGGTCATTGAGGGGCACGTTGTACGCAATGCCATTGACACCAGCTTGGGTAAAGGGATGGCGATCGCTCTCGCATTTGCGATCATCAGCGTCACCGTGCTGGTTTTGGTTCGTTCGGCTCTGCCATGAGGGTTCACATTCTCGGTATTTCCGGCACGTTTATGGGCGGTATCGCTGCGTTGGCCCGTGCTTTGGGTCATGAGGTCACCGGCAGCGACCAGAACGTCTATCCGCCAATGAGCACCCAGCTACAACAACTGGGTATTGAATTGACCGAGGGCTACGAGCGCCTGCCAACAGACCCGGCACCCGACCTGGTCATCGTTGGCAATGCCATGGGGCGTGGCAATCCATCAGTCGAGCAAATGCTGAACTCTGGCCAAGCTTATGTCTCCGGACCGGAGTGGCTGCGCGATCATCTGCTGGCCGATCGACACGTTCTGGCGGTCGCTGGGACCCATGGTAAAACGACGACATCGAGCTTGCTGGCATGGCTACTGGAGGATGCCGGCCTGGAGCCTGGATACCTGATCGGTGGTGTGCCTGGCAACTTCGAGACATCCGCCCGATTGGGAAAAGGTCAATATTTCGTAGTCGAAGCCGACGAATACGACACCGCTTTTTTTGACAAACGTTCGAAGTTTGTCCACTACCGCCCACGCACCCTGGTCCTGAATAACCTCGAATTCGATCACGCTGACATTTTTGATGACCTCAAAGCCATTGAACGTCAGTTCCATCACCTGATAAGGACCGTGCCGGGCGACGGCACCATCATCACCAATGCCGATGACCAGAACCTGCCCCGTGTACTTGAGATGGGATGCTGGACCACCACCCAGAGCTTTGCTGTCAACGGTGCCGCTGACTGGCATGCTCAACGAAACGATGGGCTGCTGGAGTTTACCCACAACGGGCAATCCTATCGTTGTACTGACAGTTTGCCGCTAACCGGCCAACACAACCTTTCCAATGCGTGCGCCGCTCTGGCCGCTGCTGCCGCCATCGGTATTGACCCCGCCACCGCCGTGCAAAGCCTGCCGACATTCAAGGGTGTTGCCCGCCGACTGCAGTACTTGGGTCAGTTCAG
>BQJN01000180.1 GCA_021604725.1 Lysobacteraceae bacterium
AGACGACCAGCCTCGAAGAGTCCTGGTAGTAGAGCCTTTCCCGATCATCCTGGCTCAGCTGCTCTGCTTGAAGACCATTTTGGCTCAGGTGCTTGTGTATCCGGGCTGCGGTCATCACCACCACCAGGGCCTCTCCTGCCGTGTTTTGAATAATGCCCCCGCCGCGCATGGAGCGGTGCCGAAACGGAGAGTCCAATGGGGCATGCAGCATGTCCATCAGCCAATCCATGACCACACATTCAAGCTCGGTAGAGATTGGATTGGCACTCCACTGCAGCCCGACCGAGCCGATGGCCGAGATGACAATCTCACTCAAGATTGCCGGTATGGAAGATGATGCCGGGTAATAGGCAAAGAACTTTGGGTGCTGCCAGTGGGTAATCCCGGGCAAGATGCGTCGTTGCAACTGCTCAAGGATGTGATCCAGTGCCTGCGGCTGATCTGGTGGGGTGTTCTCAAACTGCGCCGCCAGTTGGCCCGCCTTCTGGTGTGGCTTTACCGGCTTGCCCGACAACTCTGAAAAGTGTTTCGATACAAGCGAAAGCACCTTGTTGCCTTGTTCATCCAGGATGTTCGGATCAATCTGGAAGATGGGTGCGAGATCATCGTGACGGTTGGAAATCGACATTTCGAGCTTATTGGAGTGGCTGCGCCGGGTCCGCTCTTATACCATGACAGCCACCGTTTGGCTGGAAAAGTACCATGTCAGGCAAGGGCAAGGAGGGCATGCATCGAATGATTCGCAAGTTGGCACAGGCCGGGATCGCTTTTTACAAGAAACACCTCTCGCACCGGAAGTCATATCGTTGCGCGTACGGTGCCTACCATGGTGGTGCAACATGCTCCACAGAAGTGTTGTTCATCGTGCGGGAGCAGCCAATCTGGCGTTGGCCTGGCGCGATCAGGTCCCAATTCAAGGCATGTGCGACCGCGTTTTCGCAGCTCGATGAGGCCAAACGGAGAAAGCCTCGTCGTTACATCAAAAACAAAGACGACCGCCGAAACTCATGCGACGTCTTCGACTGCGCTGCCTGTTTTGATCTAGGCCGAGTGGGAAGAGGCGGATCATCGTGTGATGGCGACTGCATGGGATGCGACTTTTTTTAGCGGTTGGCCTGATAACCGCGCTTTCGGGTTCCGCGTTGTTGCTAGTCCAGGACGGACTATTGCAACACCCTCAAAGCTGGAAGAACGGTCTGGAGCGTCATTTGTCGCCGTAGGTCCGGTTGAGATAGTCGATAATATCCAGCGACTCGGGCATCCATCGATCCTTGCCAGTGGTCGAGTGAATGCGCAGTACCGGCACGGTGGCGCGCCCGCGGGCTTCAATCAGGTCACTGCGGTGTTGCCGACTCTCAATCGTGTTTCGTAACTCAATGTCCAGCCCCAAGCGTTCAATCTCTCGCAGGACGCGAATGCAATAAGGGCACGTGGGCATGTAGTACAGGGCCAGTTGGTCTTCCGCCGGGGCCTTGGCCGGCGCGTAGCATTCGACAAACCTGGAGGCGACGAATTCAGACCAATTGCTGTCTGATGCCGCGGCTGCATGCTCGTAGTCTGCGTTCATCAAGCAATAGATCAGTCGGCTTTTGATGAACGGGATGTTGGCCTGATCCTGCAATGGTCGCTGCAGATGCTCGGCATACCAGATCGGCCAATCTGGATCTGATGAACGCCCCGCCGAAGATTGTTGGCTGTGTGCTCGCGCGGTGCTTTCAAACAACTCAACGAGTCTTTGCCGGGTGCTGGTTTGATTCATTTGTAACCGCCTTGAAGATGATGAGATCATTACTGCTAACGCTTGGTAGGCCGCTGTTGTCGACGTTTCATTGCGACTCGGCCATGTTTTTGCCCAACTCAATGGCAGCCGATTCGCTGGATGCTACAGGTGCTGCAGATAAATTGCCGCGGCCCATACCTTTGTGGTCATAGAAACGAAGTCTAGCCCTGTTGTGATAATCTGACGAAGGTATTTCCATTCACATACGGACGGCATGAATCACTCAACTCGCCTTGCGATTACTTTGGCGGCTGCGGCCGTGCCCGGGCTCGCCTCGGCACAACTGACCTGGGTTGGCAATCAATACTGGCATCAGGATTCAGATGGCCTGGCTGAAACAGCGGAGGCCTCGGATCAGTTTGGACATACCCAGGCCTTTGGCGATTTCAATGGCGATGGCTTTCTCGACGCAGCCATCGGTAGTCCAGAGGAGAGCTTGGGGGCCGCCGTGCAAACCGGAATGCTGCATATTGTCTATGGCTCCAGCGATGGTTTGGTGACAACCAATAGCAGGCTCTTTCACCAGGGACAGCTAGATGGCATTGGTGACGTTGCCGAGATTGGTGACCGGTTTGCCTCGGCGTTGGCTGTGGGTAACTTCGATGGAGATGAATACGATGATCTTGTTATCGGCATACCAAACGAAGATCTGGGTGCGGTCGCAGACGCTGGGCAGGTCACTATCATCTACGGTGACGCGCCCGGATTGATTTCAGCCAATGCGATTACTATCACGCAGGCTGACGTTGGCGGCGTGTCGGAGGCCGGCGATCTTTTTGGATTCAGCCTGGCGACCGGTGACTTCGGAAATGACGGGTTTGACGATCTGGTCATTGGGTCGCCCGGCGAAGGGTTTGGCGCAGCACCTTCAAATGCGGGCGTGGTCACCGAGATCTACGGACGAAGCTCTGGACTCAACCTGGCGCTTAGCGTTGAATGGAATCAGGACAGCCCAGGCATAGAGGGTGAGGCGATGCAGGACGATTTGTTCGGCTGGACCCTGCTCACCGCGGACTTCAATGGAGATCTTCGCGACGACTTGGCCATCAGTGCGATTGGTGAGGCCGTTGGCTCGCAAACCATGGCTGGTCCGGCAGGCGCAGTCAATGTCATTTATGGTGGCAATATTGGCCTCGGCTCGCCAGGTAATCAGCTTTGGAGCCAGGACACACCGGGCGTCGAAGGTGTTGCCGAAGCCGGCGACGAGTGGGGTTGGTCGCTGGCGGCAGCAGACTTTGATGGCAACGAACGTGATGATTTGGTGGTCGGAAGTCGATTCGAGCCTGTTGGCTCAAGAGAAATGGCCGGCGCGGTTCAGGTTTTCTATAGCAATGCCGCAGGAGTATCGACCACTGATGTGATCATCAATGGTGACTTTCCCGGCTTGCCAGGCGCTGCGGTCGAAGGCGACTGGTTTGGTCAGGCGGTGGCTGCTGGCGACTTTGACAATGATGGCTTCGGCGACCTGGCCATTGGTATTCCATTTGATGACATCGGAACTATGGTGCTCGACGCGGGGCAGGTGCAGATTCTTTACGGTCGGGTTACGGGCCTGGATACCAACCGCAATCAACGGTGGTCGCAAAACAGCCGGTATGTGCTTGGTGTTGCAGAAACGGGCGAGGCCTTCGGGTCCAGCCTTGTTGCGGCAGACATCAATAACGACGGGTTTACTGACTTGTCGGTCGGCGTGATTGGCGATTTGATTGGCGACAAGGATGCGGTGGACGGCGGGGCCATCAACATCCTGTTTGGTGCGGACGTTGTCTTCGCTGATGACTTTGGGCCGTTCTAGCAGAGTTTGAACAAAGTATCGCCAGGCAGCGCGGCTTTAATCCTCGACCGGGCCGAAGAAAATCTTTTTGACGCGCTCCTTGCCTAGATAGCGAATTAGCTCGTGCGCGGTGCAGTACATTGCCAACAGGATAAGCATCATTATTTGAGTCGCCAGCAGATGCGGCCACACCAGTTCCTGCCACAACAGCTGATTGGCCGCTACGAAGCCACCACCAGCCTCGCCCCAGGCGTGGTACAGCATTTCAGCATAGTGAATTAGCAAGGCCACCACCATGTACAGCGCCGTTTTCCAGACGATGTTATGCGTCAACGGCATGTGGTGGTAGCGATTTACGATCGGAATCAGGTCGGCGAGCACCACTGTCTTTCCGAGAATCAGCGCGGCGATGACAATGGATACGTTTGAGGCGATATCGATGCTGGCGCTTTCCAGCATCAGGTGCCTGAGCAGGGCGATGACATACAAAGCAAACAGAAAGAACAAGGTTGGCGGAATCATTGCCTTGATTTCTTTACCAAATTTGTAGCCACTCATTGCATTTCTCCGCGCTGGTACTTGATCTCACCGCCGACCAGTGTCAAATCCACCTTGGCATCAAGTATCTGTTCGGCGGGAATCTCCATAATGTTTTTGGACAGCACCACGATGTCAGCATATTTGCCAGCGGTGAGTGAGCCTTTGTCATCCTCTTCGAATGCCGCAAACGCTGCGTTTAGAGTGTAGCTTTTCAATGCTTCTTCCCGTGTCATCACTTGCTCTGGCATGAAGGCGAAGCCATCTTTGGTCATTCGAGTTACCGATGCATAGAAGCTGACCAATGGGTCGATGTCCTCAACCGGGACGTCGGTACCGTTGGTCACCACCACGCCCAAGTCGATCAGGTCACGCCAGAGATACGATGTCGCCAGGGTCCGTTCCTCGCCCAAACGCTTGGCGACCCATGGGCCATCGGAGGTGCAATGGTTGCCTTGCATTGAAGCGATGATTCCCAGCTCGGGAAAGCGTGGAAGGTCCGCCGGGTCAACATGCTGAGCATGCTCGATTCGCCACCTTAGGGACTCGCTATCTACGCCCGCTTCGACAAAGGCTTTTTCGTACAAATCAAGCACTTCGCGGTTGGCGCGGTCGCCAATGGCATGGGTGTTGAGCTGAAAGCCGTGTTCTATTGCCAGCTGTGCCGTGCCAAATATGTCTTCTGGTGTTTCCAGTACCAGGCCAGTGCTATCGGTGAGGTCAACATAGGGTTCCAGCAGCCATGCACCGTGTGAGCCAAGCGCGCCATCTATTTGACGCTTGATGGAACGCACCGTAAGAAAACCGTTGCCTTCATCGATGAAGCGATAGTTGGGCAGGTTTTCCGCCATCTGCTCGTTGGAAGCGAATCGAATCATGACGTAGAGGCGCAGAGGTAACTGTCCACTATTGGCTAGCCCTCGCAAGAAGTCGATGGTCTCAAATGACGATCCGGCATCCTGAAAACTGGTGACGCCTTTGCTTAGCGCTTCTTCAGCGGCCAATTGCACCGCCTTTAGTGCCGATGCGCGGCGCTCCTCAGGC
>BQJN01000181.1 GCA_021604725.1 Lysobacteraceae bacterium
ACAAAGCCCTCAGCTTCCACCGCCGACCAACTGGCGCTTTGCGCATAGCTGGCCTCACCGCTAACCAATAGATACGGCGACTCGATAGTCACTGCCTCACTTTGACCGGCCCTGATCACCATCTCGACCGATCCCGTTACGCGCTGCATCATCTGTTTTAGAGCCAGTTCCAGATCCAATCGCAGTGGCTCCGAGTACAAGCCGTGGTAGACCAGCTCGCACCACTTCTGAGCCAGTACCGGACGGAAGTCATTTTGGTAACGGCTCAAGGTGGCCGCCGCCAAAGAATTGAGCACACTCATCATCACAGTGATGCCCGGTGCTTCAAACGCGATGCGACCCTTGAGCCCGATGGTGGTATCGCCGGTGTAACTGCCACGGCCAACGCCATATGGTGCTATCGTTTCGTTCAGATGGGTCAATAGCGCCTCTCCAGACATGCCGTTGGCAGACAACACCCCTTGCTGCACGTCGAACTTGATACGCAGCTCACCACTGGCCTCCTGGCCTGGCGGTGGTAGCCAAATGTAGCTGGCCGGTGATGGCTCTTGCCACTGGTCGATTTCAGCGCCTGAGACGGTCACTCCCAACACGTTTTCATTGACCGTGTAGCGTTTAGACGTTTCATCGACAGCAAACCCACGCGCCTTCAAGTCATCCATCTCAAATACGCGCACATTGGCTTCAGTCTCACTAATGCGGCGGATGGGCGCGAGCACTTCGTAACCGGGCGGCACCGACAGATCGAATCGCACCTGATCGTTACCCATCGCTGTACAGCCATGGGCAATGGTTTTGGTACCAAGTTGGTCACACAGTTCGATACACTTTTCGACGATCAAGTAGCGATCGGAGCACAACAAGGGGTAACGGCCCTGATAGGCCAGTCCGCCCCAGAGCATCGGGTTGACCACACGCTCGACCAGTTCATCGCCCACTTTCAGGGTGTAGTGAGCATCCGCACCCAGCTCCATGGCACGCTGTTCGATCTTGGCACAGCCATCGTCGCCAACACCACCGGTGTCAACGAAAGCCGTCACCACGGAGTAGCCTTGGTCGATCAACCAGGGCACGCAAAAGCTGGTATCCAGGCCACCTGAAAACGCCAATACAACGGTCTTGTTCATGACAATGCTCCGGTCACCATACCCAACACCGCCTTCTGGGCATGCAGACGGTTCTCCGCCTCTTCGGCGGCAACACAGTACGGCGCATCCATCACCGCATCAGTAGCCTTGATGTTTCGACGCAATGGCAAACAGTGACTGAATCGGGCGTTGTTGGTCTTGCTCATCTTTTCCTCGTCGACAATAAAGTGTTTGTATTCATGATGTTGCGGCTGTTGCTTGGCCCAGTTGCCGTACCAGGGCAACGCGCCCCAACTCTTGGCGTAGACAAAGTCTTTACCGCTGTAAGCCGTGGCGATATCGTGGCTGATCTCGAAGGAACGGCCATGCTGACTGCACTGCGTGGTGGCGATATCCAGGTAGCGGCTATCGAGCAGGAAGTCTTCGTTCGGGCACAGCAAAGTGACATCCATGCCAAGGCGGCTGGCGATGGTAATGGCGGAGTTGGCCACTGCCGTGTTCAGCGGTTTGGGGTGATAGGTCCAGGTCAGTAGAAACTGCTTGCCTCGCGGGTCGCCCAGCTGCGAGCGCAAAGTCAAAGCCAGCGCCAGCTCCTGCAGCGGATGGGTGATGGTCTCCAGACTGATCACCGGCACCGTTGAATATTGAGCAAAAGCCTTGATCACCTTGTCCTGACGGTCGACAGACCAGTCGACAAATTTCGGAAATGCGCGCACGCCGATGACATCGACATAGCGAGACAACACTGCCGCAACCTCAGCAATGTGCTCTTCGGCCTCGCCATGCATGACCGTGCTGGGCTCAAACTCGATGCCCCAGGCATCCTTGCCCGGCTGCAACACAACAGCATGACCGCCAAGTTGGAACACCCCCACTTCCATGCTGGTTCGGGTGCGCATTGAAGGGTTCAAGAAAATCAACGCAACCGACTTGCCAGCCAGCCAGTCTTGTTGAGGCTCACTGCGCAGCTGCTCTGCTGCCAGCAAAACCCGATCGAGCGTCAGGTCGTCAAGGTCGGTAGTGTTCAGGAAATTCATCGCGTTTGGCCTCTGTTTAATCCGGCTTCGCAAACGCTGAAACTAAAAAGCCCAGCTTTGCGAGCTGGGCTTTTGTTGAAATCTTGGTGTGTACTAAACCATCAACGCCCAGCGTATATACGTGGTCGTGGGCGGCGGCGGACAACAGACGCACTCAAGCGCGCCGGGCTCAAAGAACCGGCAAAAACCTGCGCAGAGTTGTGCGTTGGTGAGTACATGCGACGGAGTAAAGCACGGAACCTACAGCAATGTAAAGTGATCGCATTCGCGAACTGGGTGGAATAAGCACGCTATCGAAGGAAAGCCTCGATTGTAGACTTCTCTGTTGACCTGAGCCGCCTCTGCATTGATCCGAGCTTCCTTTGCAGCAATCGCCAGACACTGTGGCATCGGCGGTTTTCAGCGACCCCAGGTCGCAACAGTTGGCCCGACCCTGGATCCCGGACCAGCATCGCGAGACGTGGCTAAAAGCAGTGCCTAATTCGAGCTATTCTCCACTTGTTTCTTTACAGAACGTTCTGTAAAGTAATGAGCATGACCAGACCACCAAAAGCAAGGTTGAAAATTCTTCAGGCTGCCGAGCGCGTCGTTAAGGAGCACGGTGCTGCGCGTCTAACTTTCGACCAAATTTCAAAGGAAAGCGGCGTTACGCGAGGCGGTATCACCTACCACTTCCCAACCAAAGACGACCTGCTCCGAGCATTGGTAATCCATGATGTTGAACATTGGTCGCGACGGCAGAGTGCCCACCGCGACAAGTTGGGTGACCAGCCGGCAGCCGAGCTGTTGTCACAACTACGCGTCAGCACCGAGAACGACCCGGAACGCCGGCGCTTTGTCGGTGGCATGCTTGGTGCGGTATCGCACGACCCGGCGCTGCTCGAACCCGTGCGCGAGTTCCTTCGTGAAAACCAGCCGATCGACCGCGACATGCCGCAGTGCGAATTGCGCAACTGGATATTGCGGCTGGCGGCTGACGGTCTGTTCTGGATGGAAACACTGAAGTGTACGGATCTACCCCCAGGAATGAGAGAGCGCATAGTTGACGAAATCGAAAGTCTGGCACGTAGCTGGAACGGCGCCTCAGACGACCAGCCTTAAACCCCTCACCTTCAATAATGTTGACCAACACCTGATGAACGCATCACCACAAGCGACCAAATCAAGCTTCACCGTTGTACTGAGCGCCATAGCCGTCGCCATATCCCTCACCGCGTGTGAAGGCGCTGGCGGGCCACCGCAGTTTCCTCCACCCGAGGTCAATGTAGCTGTTGTCTCGCAGCAGGAAATCACTGAATGGGACAACTTCTCCGGGCACATTGAAGCAATTGATTCGGTGGAGATTCGCCCCAGGGTAACCGGCTACCTGGAAGCCGTGCACTTTGTTGAAGGCGGGCTGGTTGAGAAAGGAGATCTGCTGTTCAGCATTGATGCGCGTGAATATATCGCTGCGGCGGATCTGGCTGACGCGGACGTGGCGCGTGCCCAGACGCGCGTCGATTTGGCCAGGCAGGAAGTGGAACGTTCCGAAAAACTGCATATTGCCAAAGCCGTTTCACAGGAAGAGGTCGATCAACGACGAGGAGAGGTACGTCAAGCGCTGGCCGATCTTAACGCCGCTCAGGCGCGCGCACGACAGGCCCAGCTAAATGTCGAATTTTCTCGAGTTGAAGCGCCGATCAGCGGCAGAATTGGTGCCGCTTTGATCAAACCCGGCAACCTCGTGCAGTCGGGTTCCAGCCTGTTGACAACATTGGTTTCGGTGGATCCAGTGTACGTTGCGTTTGAGGGCGATGAGCGGATCTATTTGCGCTATCACGATCTGGCTCGCGATGGCCTGCGCGTCAGTTCTCGCGATACTCGCAATCCGGTCAAGGTAGGCCTGTCAAACGACACGGGCTATCCGCTGGACGGCGAAATGGTCTTCGTCGACAACCAACTGGATCCGGGATCTGGCACGATTCAGGCGCGCGCCATACTGCCCAACCCGGAAGGGCGACTCACGCCCGGGCTGTTTGCTCGAGTTCAACTGCTGGGCGGTAGTGGCTACAAAGCCATGCTAATTCATGAGCAAGCGGTACTAACGGACCAGGACCGCAAGTACGTCTATGTTGTTGTCGACGGCAAGGCGGTTCGCCGCGATGTCACGCTGGGCGCTCAGATTGGCGGTCTTCGAGTGGTGGACTCGGGATTGCAAGTAGGTGATCGCGTAGTCATCAATGGTACTCGCAAGATCTTCTATTCTGGCGCTGAGGTGCTGCCAGTTGAGGTGCCGATGGATCAACCCGAGTACGCAGCAATCAACCATCCAGATCCTCCTGCATCCTCTTAACCGCACATACCAGCCCACTGCACCTCATCACGCTTCGCTCGAAGACCTCAAACAGGAATCGGTAAACCATGTCTTTGGATGCCTCGCGCTTTTTCGTTGACCGCCCAATTTTCGCGGCCGTCCTTTCGATAATCATCTTTGTCGCCGGACTGCTTGCGATACCCAACCTTCCTATTAGCGAGTACCCGGAAGTGGTACCTCCATCGGTTCAAGTTCGAGCCATATATCCCGGCGCCGACCCAACGACCATTTCCGAAACCGTGGCTGCACCACTGGAAGAGCAGATCAATGGCGTCGAGAACATGATCTACATGAAGTCGGTAGCCGGGTCTGACGGTGTAATGCAGCTGACGGTTACATTCAAACAAGGCACTGATATTGACCTTGCCCAGGTTCAGGTTCAGAACCGAGTGGCCCAGGCGCTGCCAAGATTGCCCGAAGCCGTCCGCGCCCTGGGCGTCTCGGCTACCAAGCAATCACCCAATCTAACAATGGTGGTGCATCTAACCTCGCCGGACAATCGATACGACGGGCTATACCTTCGCAACTACGCGACCCTGCGTATCAAGGATGAAATCGCACGCATACCGGGGGTTGGACAAGCTCTTGTGTTCG
>BQJN01000182.1 GCA_021604725.1 Lysobacteraceae bacterium
ATTATTCATGAAGGTTCGCTGGCAGGGCGAATCTGGCTAAGCAGGTTGGGCTATCAGCCGCAGAAGCGTAGCAATAGCTACGGTTCAAGGTTGATCGCTCAAGATGCAACGCCAGATCCGTCCTGGCAGTGAAAAGGCCACGGTGGTCATTTCCGGAATGCTCATAATTGTTCTCAAGCCTATGTTTTTACTGAAGTATCTGGCGGTGGGTGGCCGCCCTCATGAATAATGCAGGCTAGGTGATCTGCGGCAAACCGCATCGCATCTACTGAGGGACCAGCTTTCGAGCGAATGCTTGCCTCTCCATTGGTGAAGAACCGTTCGAAAACATCGCCAGAGATTTCGGCCCGTTCTTGGGTCTTATCCCACGCTCCGGGCGGCGAGGCTTGCATCGCTTCTTGCACCTGTCGGCAAATCGCAATGCAATCTCTCCTGAGCTTCGCTCCATCCGAATTGGAAATCGACCACGGCGAGACGGAGGTTACCACTATGCGCTCGGCCTTCTGGACTTCGCTACGCTTCGCCAACCAGGCCGGCGGGTCGGCCAGTCCCTCTGGCCTCCTAGGAGACCTATGGGCATGAGGATCGCGGAACATCCATATCTAGTCGCCTCAGTTGCGGGCCTTCTGCTACTGGGCTGGGGTAGATCGCATGCTCAAGCACGGTCAAGTTCGCGAAGCATCTCCATGTGACCTCAAAGTTCGTATTCAATATTTCTCTTTGGGGGCTTGGCGTGGCGATGTTCGTTGCACTGATCAACCAGGGTGTTGGCGATGCGAGAGTTGCAACGTGGATCGTGCAGCTGGGCATGGTTGTTTTTGCGGTTGGATCGACAATACTTTGGTTTCAGGCTTGGCGAATAGTTAAGGATCAAAAGAAGAACCGTTTTTGGTTGTTGTTTTCGCAGCTCATGTTGTTGAATTTTTCGGGCCTGCTACTGCTCTGGATTTACAAACCTTGGAGCTCTGACGAATCGAGTACTGAAAGAAACACGAAACGATGAAACTACATGGCAATGGCCTAGTCCCCCCACACATAAACCTTATCGTTCACAGCGGCATCTAAATTCAATCATTCGCTTCCTGGAACCCGCTATGAGACGCGTTGTGTCGCTGATGCTTTTGGTGTTTGTGGTCGTGCTGAGCATGACGGCAAATGCATCCGATTCGTTTACCACGGAAGAGTTTACCTTTGAGTCATCTGGCCTATCTCTTCATGGCATCATCAGCCAGCCAAGCACTATCGAAGCGCAATCCCTGGTCATCGTCATCCCGGGCCATGGCCCCACCAACGTTGTGGCAGGGAATTGGTTTTATGAACTGCGGTCCAGATTCACTGCCGAGGGCGTAGCGGTCGCCATTTGGGATCGGCCTGGTTGTGGCAAGAGTGAAGGAGAATATGACCACAATCAATCGGTGGAAAGCAGTGCCGACGAAGCCGTCGCCGCAATCCATTCCATCAGGTCGAATCGCGTTCCAGGACACCAGCGGGTTGGTTTGTGGGGTGTCAGTCGTGGCGGATGGATCGCGCCATTGGCCATGGATAAAGACCCTGGTATCAGTTTTTGGATATCCGTCAGCGGCACAGATGCGTTTGAAACCTGGGGCTACCTGTTTCGATCGACGCTTGAATTGGAGGGGCACTCAAAGCAAGAGGCCGATTTTCTGTACGACCAGTGGATCAAGTCGAATCTGATCTTTGCTCAAGGCACCACCTATTCAGATTACCAAGTTGAAACCGACGCCTTGAGACGCAACAAAATCTATCAAGAACTCGCCGGACAGGAATACGTCAGCTACGAAGAAGGCAGCGTAGAGTTTGAGCGTGAAAAAGAGCGATATGACAAGATTCAGCAAGCGTACATCGCACAGGGACACCAGTTTGATGAGAAAACTGGGCTGAAGATCGTGGTTGAGGATTTCGACCAGATCCTCGACCAGATCTCCGTACCGGTGCTAGCCATTTTTGGCGACAATGATCGACACGTAGACTGGAGAAAGACCAAGCAACTGTATGAACGAACAATGGGCGCAGACGACAGCTCATTGTTGACAGTCAAGGTTTTTCAAGGAGCCGATCATTCGATTCGAATGAGCAAAACCGGCGGGTACTTTGAAACGATGCAGCCGGAGTACTGGAAAACGCCCTATGCAGATGGCTATTACGAAGCGATGATCGACTTTGTCTGTTCGAGTGGATTTTGTGCGGGGCCCAAGGAGTGATTGCGGCGGCTAACGCTCACTAACAAGTACAGAACGATGCATGACTCCATTGGGAAATAGTGTCGTTGGTATATAGCGAACCGAATATTTTTCGGATCTCTCCAGTTCTTGCGTGCACCACGGTGAAAAAATGCGGCCCGCGGCGGCCACGCCTCGACCAATCAAGGTGGTTCGTGCTACTCGAACCCACCTTCAAAAATCAAGTCACCAACAATTGGGGCTCCGATTTCTACATATGCCGTACCGCTCCATGGGCTGGCTCCAAAACCAATCGACGCACCGACTACAGCGGTATTGCCATTGGTTGACACGGCCCCACCAAATTGATCGCCTTCGGCTCCATCGGAAGCCGTAAGTTTTGATACCTCGCCCCACGCGTCCAATCCGCCTTCGTGGCGAAGAAAAATGTACGCTGCACCTCGGGCTTCGTTTTCCGCCCGTGCGCCAATCACAATACTGTCGCCATCTATGGATACAGACGATCCAAACTGGTCGCCTTCGTCGGCATCAGACGAGGTGAGTTTAGTTACCTCTCCCCAGGCATCTTTGCCACCCTGGTTGCGCGAGAATACGTAGGCCGAGCCACTTGAGGAGAGATTATCGTCATCTCCTGAGGCACCGATGATAGCCGTGTCCCCGTTCACAGCCACGGACAACCCGAACCGATCAAACATGGCGCCGTCGGCGGCCTTTAGTTTGGTTACTTCTCCCCAGTTGTTCGCCCCACCTTCGCTACGCGAAAACACGTAAGCCGAGCCGCTCGCAAGCCCATTGTCACTATCGCCAAAGGCACCAATGACAGCAATGTGGCCACTCAATGAAACAGATTCCCCAAACCGATCGTCACTCACGCCATCTGACGTCGTTAGCTTAGTCACTTGCCCCCAATTTTCTGCGCCGCCCATGTTTCGGGAAAATACATACGCCGAGCCGCGATTCGACGCATCTGACGATGCTCCGATAACTACGGTGTCGGCATGCAGTGACACGGATGTACCAAATCGAGCATTAAACGGGGCGTCCTCGGCAACTAATTTGGTGACTTGGCCCCAGTTGTTCGAACCACCATGGTTGCGAGAAAATACGTAGGCTGAGCCGCGGTCGGAGTTTTCGGCCGGGGCACCAATGACGACCGTATCGCCAAATACAGAAACGGAGGTCCCGAACCTATCTTCGTTGGCGATGTCTTCGGCGAAGAGTTTTTTCAACTCCCCCCAATTGTCAATTCCGCCCAAATCGCGAGTGAACACGTATGCGGAACCACGCCCCTTCCCGCCATCATCATCATACGGTGCACCAATGATAACCGTGTCTCGTTGCACAGATACGGCGCTACCGAAGGAGTCGTCTTCGGTGCCATCGGAGGCCATGATCTTCACTTCGGTCTGAGCAAGGGTGCTTGTTGAAATTACTAAAGCAGCGATGGTCGAAAACGAGTTCATATCCTTAAACGCTCTAATTATTGTTGGCAAACAGGAGGATAACCTCCTAACGGTTTTCTTACGAGTCAGGCACCTTCGCTGATTGTAGTTATCATCTTGGACACCCACAATTCTGGTTGTCCAACACTGATCCTGATTCTAGTCCTCCATGGATTTGACCAAGAACTGGCTTAATTCGTTTAGACAAGTTGCTTCCCATTGGCTTAGGCACTGGGCAAAACCTTGCAATGCTTCATCAGCCGGTCGCGCGCGGCGATGTTGATCCATCGCATTCCAGCCATCAAATTCTACGTCGGCAGGCAGCTTCCAGCGGATCTCCAGGAACCTGGATTCATCCAGTGTGGCCTTGGCATACCAAATTTGAGACGCTTCATGCCCGTACCCATGGCGCAACCAACCCCATGGCATGCGATAGACAGTTTCCGGAGGCTTAATCGGAAACTCGAGCCCTTTGACCAAAAGCGCGAGCGTTCCCTTGACCCAGGTGTCAGGATTTGCATTGCAGTTCAACTCATCGGGGGTGATCGTATAGGCGTGATCAAGAAGTTCTGAGTAAGTGAATGCGCCCCACTCACCAGAGCTGGGTTCGAAAACCGTGAAGGCTATGAAGTAGGATTGCGCTTCGTCGGAAAGCACAACCAGGCTCGGCTTGTTGTTCCTCGATACAAACGCTAACTCCGTAAAGTTTCCGTCTGGTATAGGGGCCTGAAACCCCATTACATCAATGGCGGCCGGCTCGGAACTCGATGACCCGGCTAAGGTTGGGGAAAGCGAATAGGTGATCGAACTATACGGGCTTGAGTTCATTTCGTTTTTCAGGCGAAGGCAATCAGCGTAGAGCTCATCGTTGTCGTTGCTAAAAACAAGCGCCAGTGCTGCGATAGTCGCTAACATACGGTAATCCTATTCAAACCACCCCGAGTCAAACGTGGCTGCCCCTCGAGAAAACCCCTTAGCAGTTAGGCGAAAGATTCCCATAGGCTGCATGTCCATGATCCTGCTACCTGATCCCCCCTTGGTCGACTTTGACATGGCGCAACGCTTGGAGGGTAGTCGCTGTTCTCGAACTGAGAACGGCGCAAAATTGGACATCCACGCCTCTGGATGTCCAATTTTTCGATGACTGCGCCCCCTGAAACCCTTGTCCGCGTGAGCCAGCGATGGCCAATCGTGGACGATCCCGACATCGCCTCAGGGTGTGTACCAGATCGGCGACGTGTAAGCGCGCTCCTGGTGGATCAACTCGACGCCCTCCGGTATTCTGGCTCCAAGGCGAACCTTGTCGTAAAGGACCCAGCGGGGTGTCGGAATTTCGAGTACACGGACGTAGTAGAACGCGCGTTCG
>BQJN01000183.1 GCA_021604725.1 Lysobacteraceae bacterium
AGCCCGATGAAAAATCGGGCTTGCTCGCATTTCGTCTGGAAAGCCTGTTTAGCTGGTCTGAATACGTCAAGGTTGACCGTACAGCCGACGAGGCGGAGTCAGATGATGCCTTGCGGGCCGCTCGCGATATGGACCGGATCAGTGTGTCACGTGGCAAAACCGGCTCAAAGACGAGGTTGAAACTCGATCTGGATTTGCCCCCTGAGGCCGATGACGAAACACTATTAACTGGCAAGGTGCTGCTGCCGGAATGGGACTGGAAGCGAAAAACGCTGGTTGATGACCACGTCTGCGTCAAAGAGCTCTGCCCTAGCGATCGGGAGGGCGGTGAGCTGCCTGAGCACCTGTGGTCAGTAGCACGACGACTGCGCGCCCAGTTTGAGGCGTTGCGGCCGCACCGCGTCAGAGTCAATCGTCAGGTGGATGGTGAGGACATTGACCTGGATGCCTGGCTGGCCTGGCAAGTCGATCGAAGGCGTCATCAAGCGGGGGCTGATCAGGCGCTATATACCAGTCAACAGTCCATTCGCAGGTCGCTGTCCTGTTTGCTCCTCGTAGACTTGTCGATGTCAACTGATGCGCACCTGGACGATGAGCACCGAGTGATTGATGTTATCCGTGACAGCGCATTGCTTTTTCACGAGAGTCTGACCGCCTGCGGCGACCGCCATGCCATCAACGGATTTTCTTCGCGTCGCCGCGATCATGTGCAAATCCATCAGTTGAAGGGCTTTTCTCCGGCCTGCGTGCGCGACCGGTTGCAGTCCATGCAGCCTGGCTATTACACCCGCATGGGCGCGGCAATCCGTCACGCCAGCAAAGCACTGTCGGAGGAAAAGTCAGAACAAAGGCTGCTGCTGATTCTGTCGGATGGTAAACCCAACGACCTCGATCGATACGAGGGCCGATACGGCATCGAGGACACCAGGCAAGCGGTACGCGAAGCTCGTGATAGCGGCTTGACCACCTTCTGCGTGACCGTCGACAAAGCCGCGAATGCGTACTTGCCGTATCTATTCGGGCCGAACGGCTATGCCATGGTGCGCCATGCGGCCGACCTGCCGATCCGCTTGCCGCAGTTGTACCTGGAATTGACTAACGGTAGTTAGAGGTCGCCCACGATTAGCCATCCGTGGCTAACGCGGACACGAACTTTCAGAAGCGCGGTTATGAAAGTTCTTCATTTTCAATACTCGAAAATGCCGGCCCATCCATGGACCGCTAGAGCTGGTCCAGAAACGTAAACTGTGGACGCGCTCTAGCTAATCAACCACAAATTTGAGGCCGGCATTGGCCTGCAGCCGGTCGATCAATGTCTGCCCCATAGCTGATGCCGGGGTCCAGAAGCCGCCTTCAACAGATAACTCGTCTTTGGCCAGGCAGACGCCAGTTTCACCTAGCATCTTCGCTGTCGATCCATAGCCGGGATCGCGATCGCCACTGACAAAGCCAGTGAGCTCCTCACCTTTTTCAGTTTCGCCGATAAAGTTGAGTTTGAAGAAGCCGGATTCGCGCTCTTCCTTGTTGGGGCCTTCGCCGGGGTTCTTAAGTATGGTGTTCTGTAGCAGTTTTCGACCCGTCGCCGTAGAGCCGCCAACCATGATCACGCCAAGTCCAGCCATCAACCCTATGCCTTTGAGTCTTCCGGACAGTCCTTTGCCAGTGATCATCGCTTCGTTGTAGGCGAACTGTTTGCCGTAGAGTTCTGGTTGCAAAGCAGCCGAGCGCCGCACGACGCGCGTGTTGACTCCAGCCATCACGAACGGAGCGATCCAGGCACCGACCTTTTTGTCGAATTTCAACGATTGCATGTCGTGGACATCCGGCCCCTCAGTCCCTGGTGGATTAAGGGTATGAGGACTGCGCAACATGCGGGCAACGTCGCGATCGGCTTTGGCTTCGGCCATGATATTGAGCATGCTGGCGTAGGTGCCACCGGAAAAACCGCCTTTGGCGGCTTTTACATACATTTGAAGCTTGACCAGGGGCGCTTTGAACCGCTCTTTGGCCGCAGTTTGAAACGTGTATGCGCCCAGATCTGAAGGAATGGAGTCAAAGCCACAACAATGCACAATGCGGGCACCAGTCTTGGCTGCCTCTTCGGCATGGGCATCGATCATGCGTCGCACCCACTGCACTTCGCCTGCCAGGTCGCAGTAGGCTCGTCCATGACGCACGCAGGCGGCGACCAGCTCCGAGCCGTATTTGGCGTAAGGGCCGACGGTGCTGATGATGACCTTGCCCTGACTGACCAGTTTGTCCAGGGAGTCGGCATCGTTGCTATTGGCTGTGAGGATGGGAATGGCCTTGGCCTTTTCGCCCAATCCGTCACGGATATCGGACAGCTTTTGCTGGTTGCGTCCGGCCATGGCCCAGTTAAGTGAGTCTTGTCCGGCGTATTGTTCGGTCAGATATTCGGCGACCAGGCGACCGGTAAAACCGCTCGCGCCCCACAGGATGATGTCATGCATGCACTGCAGTTTAGCGGATGGCGAGCCAGCGCGGTAATATGAATGCCAATATTGATCTGAAAGGTCCTGACCATGCCACGTTCGCTCACTTTTTTGCTGCTGATTTGTCCTTACTTGGCTATAGCTCAGGTGCCTGGTACCGAGATATGGCTGGTTGATTTGCATGACACACAACAGGCGGTGTCGGTTGCTGATCAAGCTATCAACATCACGCGTCGGCCAGGCTACGACAATCAGCCGGCGTTCTCCAATGATGGATCGCAGGTGCTCTACACTCGTATGGAAGGTGAAGCCACGGACATCTGGGCGGTTGATCTAGCTATCAGAAAAGCGGCAGCCGTGACGCAGACACCTGAAAGTGAGTACTCGCCGACGCCGATGGCAGCCGGTGGCTTTTCGGTTATTCGAGTGGAAGCAGATGGAACGCAACGGATCTGGGCGTTTGATGATCAAGGGACATCGCCGAAACTACTGTTACCGGACGTTGCGCCGGCGGGTTATCACGCCTGGTTTGGCGATGGTGCCATTGGCGTGTTTGTCCTTGGCGAACCGCATTGGCTGGGCGTCGTAGAAGCCGGACAGACTAGTGCTGCGCGAGCGGCAGAAGATATTGGCCGTGGTCTGCGTGCTGATCCGAATGGTCAGCTGAATTTCATTCAGAAGAAGGCCGGACGCAACTGGTTGGCACAATGGGTCCCTGGTCAGATTGAACCTCAGATCCTGATTCCGATGCCGGGACAGTCGGAAGATTTTGCCTGGACGCCAGCCGGTCATGTTCTGGTGGCCGATGGTCACACGCTAATGCGCTGGAGGCCTGGCGATCTGGACTGGAGCAAAGTGGCAGATCTTAATACCGAGTTGCATGGCACGGTGACTCGCCTTGCGGTATCGCCGGACGGTCGTCGTTTGGCCTATGTTGCCGCTGAATGAGCAGGAAAAAGGTGTCGAAAGCTGTGGTGCCTCCTGTGATGTTGGGGTGGCGCGAGTGGTTGACGTTGCCGGAACTTGGGATCGAACGAATTCGCGCCAAGATTGACACCGGAGCGCGAACCTCAGCGATTCATGCCGAAAATATTCAATACTTCGCCAAGGAGGGGCAAAAATGGGTGGCCTTCAATGTCCATCCCTTGGGGCCTGGCAAGGAGCCGATTACTCGCGTCGAGGCGCCGTTGATCGAGCACAGGGTCGTTACCAGCTCTTCAGGTCAATCGACCATGCGCCCGTTCGTATATACTCATGTCATCATTGGTGACCGCACCATTGAAACTGAGCTGAGCTTGAGCAATCGAGACAATTTGCGGTTTCCCATGCTGCTTGGCCGTACCGCCATGCACGGTGTGGCGACTGTAGATCCTTCTCGGTCCTGGTTGCTAGGGAAGCTCTGATCAATTCGCCCGCACTCTTCGCTATTCCATCTCACCGGGCAGTGAGCCTGCTTTCGAGGGAAGGCCTAGATTGCGAACTGCTCTGTAGGCCAGAGTCATATTCGAATTGATCAGAGCTGCCCTGGGCAAACTTTGAGTGCTTTCTGAAACCTGCCTCTTAACCCTCTGTTAATTAGAGAGATTATCTTGAAGATCGCAATCCTTTCGCGTAATCGAAATCTTTACTCCACCAAACGGCTGATAGAAGCAGGGGAGGCAAAAGGGCACTCCGTCAAAGTACTTGACCCGTTGCGCTGTGTCATGACCTTGAGCAGCGCCGAGCCCCAGATCCATTACCGGGGTTCCAAGATTGAAGGTTTTGGGGCGGTGATCCCACGAATCGGTGCTTCGATTACTTTTTACGGAACGGCTGTGCTTCGCCAGTTTGAAATGATGGAGGTCTACCCGCTGAATGAGTCAGTGGCGATTTCCAGATCGAGAGACAAACTGCGATCTTTGCAGTTATTAAGTCGCAAGGGCATTGGCTTGCCCGTTACTGGCTTTGCGCACTCGCCAGATGATACCGAACACATGCTGGAGAAGTGCGGTGGTGCACCGCTCATTCTGAAGCTGCTGGAAGGTACCCAAGGCAAGGGCGTGGTGTTGGCTGAGACGCGCAAAGCCGCAGAGTCGGTGGTCGATGCGTTCCGCGGTCTCAATGCCAACTTTTTGGTGCAGGAGTTTATTGAAGAGGCTGGCGGCGCCGACGTCCGATGCTTCGTCATTGGTGACAAAGTTGTCGCGAGCATGCAGCGCCAGGCGGCTGAAGGTGAGTTTCGATCCAACTTGCATCGAGGCGGCTCAGCCAGTTCAGCGAAGATCACCTCATCAGAACGAGCGGCCGCAGTCCGTGCAGCCAAAATCATGGGTTTGAATGTTGCTGGCGTCGATTTGATTCGCTCCAATCACGGCCCGCTAGTCCTGGAAGTCAATTCCTCACCCGGCCTGGAAGGCATTGAAGCGGCCAGCGGCATAGACGTTGCCGGAAAGATCATCGATTTCATTGAGAAAAACGCCCGAGAAGGCCGCACCAAAACGCGGGGTAAGGGGTGAGCCGCCCATAATGCAGAGTGCCTTGAATGGCACTCTGCGGGCGGCGAACG
>BQJN01000184.1 GCA_021604725.1 Lysobacteraceae bacterium
TGACCGGGACGGCCTTCTCGGCCGCTCGGTTCATCGACAGCACGAAATCATCGACCATTTCTTCCTGGCCCAGGGAACGAGCGCCGTCAGCAACGAATTGCAGCTTTTCCGGCACCGGGATTCGCACTGCGCTGTCGCCCATGAAGCCATCGGTGGTGCCCAGGGTATTGATAGCGGTGCGCACACCATCGCCCAGCGCCTGTTTCAGCCCCGTGGCCATTTCATCGGCACCGAGCTGCGAAAGCATGTCGGAAGCATCGCCCTCGCCTTCCCCTTCGGCACCGGAGTCCTCAGCGGCTTCTGACTCTTCCTCGTCATCGCCACCGAACAGACTACTTAGATCATCGCGCCAATCGGCCTGCACATTTCCAACGCACAGCATCAACAACACGACCAACAACCAACGTGTATTCATTTCGCAAACACCTTTGTCTCATTTCCCAAAACCCCACCGCCCACTTTGAACCATCGGGAGCCTTGCCGCCACAGCCAATTGCAACGTCCTGAAAAACCGGAGGCCTCACCCAATGCGACGGGCGATCTCATCAAGCATCAGCTTGCCCGCGCCACCGGGCGAGTTTCGTGCTTCAATCGATGCTTCCACGCGTTTGCTGAGTTGCTCGCTCTCAAGCTCGTCCAATTCGTGCAAAGCATTGCCAACCTGTTGATATGCCTGACGAAAAGGCACCCCATCTGCAGCCAGCTCAGTCGCTTTGTCGGTGGCAAGCATGCTGCCTTCCATCGCCTCATCGATGCGTTTGTGGTCAAACCACAGACTCCGCAACAGGGTCGGCACTTGGCTCAGCGAAGCGATGGCGGCCTGGAGACCACGCATGGTCGGTGGCTTGGTTGCCTGCAGATCGCGATGGTAGCCACTGGGCAACGACATGATTGACCACAGTTCACCGATGGCGCCTTGCACCACAGCTGGCGATGCTCGCAGCAGTTCAATCAGGTCCGGATTACGCTTGTTTGGCATGATTGACGAACCGGTGGTCAGTACATCGGGCAATTTGACGAAAGCGAACTCTGCCGTGGTAAACAAGCTCAGATCCCACGCCAGTCGGCGCACCGACTGCAAAGGCTGCAGTAGAGCCATCAACACCTGAACCTCAAACGTGCCACGGCTGTTTTGTGCGTACTGCGGACTCACTTGCATTCGGTCGAAGCCCAGTTCTGACGTTGTAAATTGCCGGTCTATTGGCAAGTTGACGCCATGCCCTGCCGCCGTACCCAGCGGATTGCAATCAACAAAGCGTTTTACGTCACTCATGAGCGCCAGGTCATCCGCCCAAGCTTCGGCAAAACCCGCCATCCAGGCACCAATGGTGGTGGGAACCGCACGCTGCAAATGGGTATAGCCCGGCAATGGCGTGCTCTGATGCGATTTGGCCATGTCCAGCGCCGCCAGCGCGCACTCGTGAACCAGTGCAATGGCCTGGTCGATGCGGTGTTTGAGCAGCAAACGCATGGCCACTTGCACCTGATCATTTCTGCTACGCCCGGTATGCACTTTGCGACCAACGTCGCCCAATCGCTGGGTGAGCCATTCCTCAAGCGCCGAGTGACCATCTTCGAACGGCGCATCCAATGTGAGCTTGCCCGCGGAGAAATCTTCGCCGATATCACGCAAAGCGGCGACTATGGCGGTGGCCTCATCGTCGCTAACAATGCCGATACGGGCTAGACCCTTTACATGGGCCTGACTGGCCTTGATATCGAACGGCAACAACTCGCGGTCGAGAATCACATCCTCACCTGCCAAATAGCCTTGCACCAGAGCATCAACGCTGGCCTGACCCTTACTCCAAATTGGTTGACTCATTGCACCCCCTCCAGCTCGTCAATCCCGAGCGATAGATTAATGTTCTGCAAGGCCTGGCTGGCCGCGCCCTTCAGCAAGTTATCCAGTGTCACTACCCAGGCCGCATCCTGGCCATTGCCGTGGACGGTGAAGCCGCCGATGCTGGCTCCAACCGAACCGGCAGCATCACGAACATGCGGCGCATCGCGCTGAACGGTGACAAGCGGTTCGTTTTTGTATGCGACCGCGAAACGATCCAACAAGTCGTCGGCAGTCACGGGCATCTTGAATGTCGTCGCTATGGTCATCGAAATGCCACGAAACCAGGCAGCAACGTGGGGCATGAATCGGATGCGATGCCGCAACTGGCGACTGACCTCATTTTCGTGAATATGACCCGCCAACGAATACGGCATCAGATTATCGGCCAGCTGCTGTGGATCGTTCTTCGGGCTGGGCTTGGTGCCAGCTCCGCTGTAGCCAGATACGCCGAAACAGTGCGCCAGGCCTTGCAGCTGACCAAGCACCGGTGCCAACCCCAACTGCATGGCGGTAGCGTAGCACCCGGGATTCGATATCCGCTTCGTCCCGGCCAACGTCTGGCGATTCAACTCCGGCAGACCATAGGTCCAGCTGTCGTCAAACCGATAGTCGGCCGACAAATCGACCAGCAGTTGATCACCGAGGGCATCGACATAGGCCGCACTGATATTGTTTGGCAACGCCAACACGATGACATCAGCGCCTGCACCGGCCACCACCTGCGGGCTGGACTCAATGAACTTTAGTCCAACCGGGGCTCCAGGAATAAGCTCAGAGACAAGCTGGCCAACATTGGATTGTGAACTCATCCACGCCAACTCCAGCTGCGAATGTCGAGACAGCAGCTTGACCATTTCCTGGCCGACATAGCCACGCGCACCGACTAGACCCACGCGTATCATGCCGTCACCTCCTGCCAGGCCCCAGGCATGGCCAGCACCTTATGCCCCAGCTGCGCGATCTGCTGCGGCTCGCACGGGCCACGCCAGAAAAACAGCCACTGATCAGACTTCAAACAGCCATCGCAACGCTCGAAGTAAAAGGTATTGATTGGGTTGCTGCGACGCGAGCGCCAGATCAGCTCCGGATAAACGTCCATCAATGCGTCCCAAACGGCATGCGCAAGACCCTCCCCTCGCGCATCGGGCGACACCGCAAACTTGTCCAGATAGGGTCGACCGTCGATTCGCTTCACCACCGCTGCTGCCCGGTACTCTTCACTGACAAACACCGCCTCGGCCTCGCCCAAGGCAGCCGCGTCCAGCAAGGTTTGCCCAAAGGCGGTTTCGATCAAACCAGCCAGGCGGGGTTGGTCGGCTGCAGCCGCATCGGTTAGGTGCAATACGCGCTCACCGCGTCGCACCAGCGTGCCCGAGCCCTGGTGGGTGAACAGCTCACGAGCAAGTTCGCCTGGGCGCGTAATCGACACCGACGTCTGCAACGGCAATCCGGCCAGCATCTGGTCCAACACCGATAGCTTCAGGCGCATACCACCGTCCAGGTAATCGGCCTTCATCAAGCGATCGCGATCGGTGGCCAGGTTGATCGAGGAAATGATCTCGCCGTCCCCATCGAGGATGCCACCGGTGCCGGTGAGGAAGACCACTTTGTACGGCTTCACCGCGGCGACCAATGCACTGGTGGCATTGTCGGCATTGACGTTTAGCTGCTGTCCTGATTCGGTCTCGGCAATGCTCGCCAATACCGGTATGCGACCACGGTTGACGGCGGCGCGAACCACATCGAGATGCAAATGGGTGATCTCACCGACGTGCCCATATTTCTCAACGTCCATCGCTTCGGCCTCAAACACACCGGAGGTGATGGGCACAGCAGTCGCCCCAGCTGCTTCCAACGCATCACAAAGCCGCATACTCTCAGCAGTAAACGTGCGCTTGAGCTCACCCAGCATGGCCGCATCGGTATAGCGCAAGCCATCGACTGTTTTCTTCTCGATACCGCGCTTGGCCAGGGCCACATCCAATTGCGGACCGGCTCCATGGACCACGATGGGCAGCAAGCCAACGCGCTGCAAGAAAGCCAGTGATGAGGCCAACTCGTCGAGCTCGTCCTGCAGCACCTTGCCACCAACTTTAACTACGGCAAATCGCCACGTATCGACCGCCGCGAAACGATCCAGATACTGACGAATCTCTCGGGCGCCCGTCATGCACTCGAGCAGACGGACAATGGTTTTTCTATCGTTGGCCATCGATCAATCTCCGATAACAGCCATAAAGTTTGGTCAGTTGCGACACCTCGACCCATTCATCAACGGCGTGGGCCTGGGCGATGTTGCCGCTACCGAGCACCACCGAATCGAGGCCGGCTTGCCTGAACAAAGCGCACTCGGTCCAGAAATTAACCGGGTCGCCAATATCCACATGCGCGGCGTTGATCCAGCGTTCGATGCGTTGCTCCGCCGCTACGTCTGTCTGGTCAGGTAGCGCAGGCCCCAGAAAATTGACCTGGGATGACGCCGGTGTCGGTTTCAATGCAACGAGGTGATCAATCACCGGCTGAGCGGCGACCCCGGGCGGGGCGCGAAAGCCGAATCGCACGATGGCGTCTTGCGCCACCATGTTCGGCTTGATGCCGCCTTCGATGCGGCCGATATTGAACCGTAAATCGCCTTCAGAGCTGGACTGTGTTGCCTGCAGCGCGGCACTCATCCATTGGGCTGCCTTGTGAATGGCGCTGTCAGAAACAGCCACCGAAGAATGAGCACTGGCCCCCTTGAACTGCAGTTCGACCGAGGCGATTCCGCGGTGCGACATAATCGCCTGACAATCGGTCGGCTCGGCTACGACTACGCGCTCAAACGGGTGATCGGTTTGCAGGAACGCTTTGATGCACTGACCACCGCCCGCTTCCTCATCAGTGCTGAACAGGATCGCCATATCGTCATCACAATCCGCCGCGATGGTCAGCAGGACGGCTGCCGCGCCTTTGATGTCGCATGCGCCTAGTCCATAGGCCCGGTTGTCCTTGATCATCAATTCATGCGGATTGAAACTCCAGCCATCAGCCAAGGGCACCGTATCGAGGTGCACAT
>BQJN01000185.1 GCA_021604725.1 Lysobacteraceae bacterium
GAAATCACGCGTCAATATGTCGAGTACATCGACCTGATGAAGACGCTGAAGTTCGAATTGGCCGCAGAATATTTGGCGATGGCGGCAATTTTGGCTGAGATCAAGTCGCGAATGTTGCTACCGCGACCGCCCCGCGATGACGAAGACGAGGGTGACCCGCGAGCCGAGTTGATCAGGCGGTTGCAGGAATACGAACGGTTCCGCAAAGCGGCCGCTGACATTGAAGCCTTGCCGAGACAAGACAGGGACTTTCGAGTCGCCGCTGCCTTCGTCGAGAACAGGTCACCGGTAACTGTGCCGCCGCCAGTCGAGGTCAGAGAATTGTTGCTGGCCATGGCCGAGGTGATGCGACGGGTCGATCTATTCAAACATCACGAAGTCGAGCGCGAGCCCTTGTCCGTGCGCGAACGGATGTCGCGCGTCGTCAATGCCTTGCGGGCCAATCCACAGCAGGAACTACATCAATTGTTTGCACCGGAGGAGGGGCGCGCCGGCGTCGTTGTCACCTTGTTGGCCATTTTGGAATTGCTCAAAGACCACCTTGTAGACGTGGTACAAAACGAACCCCTGGGGCGCATTTATATCCGCTCTCTGATGCAAAACGCCTAGGAAGGTCGCCTTCATGAATAATGCAGGCTAGGATACGAGCGCATGGACCAGAACAAGTTAAAAATGATCGTAGAGGCTGCGTTGCTGGCAGCCGAACAACCGCTGAATCTGAATCAGCTGTCGGCACTATTTGATGAGGCAGACGCACCATCGCATCGGGTGCTGGGCGGCATTCTCGAAGCGTTGCGAACCGACTGCGAAGATCGCGGTGTTGAATTGGTCGAGGTGGCCAGCGGCTTTCGCATGCAGGTAAAACAATCATTGGAGCAATGGGTTGGCCGCTTGTGGCAACACCGTCCACCTCGCTACTCGCGAGCTTTACTGGAAACGCTGGCCTTGATCGCCTACCGACAACCGGTCACGCGTGGCGAAATCGAGGATGTACGCGGCGTCTCAGTCAGCTCAAATATCATGCGCACCTTGCAGGAGCGCGGATGGGTAAGAACAGTGGGTCATCGAGATGTACCCGGCAAGCCAGCCCTGTTTGCCACCACACATGAATTTCTCGACTACTTTGGCCTAAAGAGTCTAGATGAGTTGCCCCCGCTGTCTGAACTTGGGGACATTGGCCTGGAACCAGAGCTTGAACTGGAACCGCCGGCTCCGATTGAGCCGGAACAAGTAAATACTGGAGAGTCAGCATGAGCGATGGCGAACGCCTTCAAAAACTGCTGGCAGGAGCCGGCCTGGGATCGCGTCGCCAGTTGGACGCCGCGATCGAACGAGGGGAAGTGCAACTCAATGGTCGTGTCTCCAAGTTGGGCGATCGCGCCGTTGCAGGTGACCGACTGCAGTTCGCTGGCAGTAGATATGACGTCGTGACCGACCAGGGCAGCAGTCGCGTGATCATGTATCACAAGCCAATCGGTGAGGTCACAACCCGATCCGATCCGGAGAAACGCAAAACCGTTTTTGACCGCCTGCCGCAAGTCGAGGGGCGCTGGATTGCCGTAGGCCGGCTGGACATCAACACCTCCGGGCTGCTGCTTTTGACCAATGATGGCGAGTTGGCCAATCAACTGATGCATCCATCATCAGGAGTGGATCGGGAATACGCCTGCCGCGTGCATGGAGAGGTCACGGACGAAATGGTTGCACGCCTGAAAACCGGCGTTCAGCTGGAGGACGGCATGGCCTGCTTTTCCGACATCATTGCTCGCGGTAATGAAGGCAGCAACCCCTGGTTTCATGTGGTGCTTATGGAAGGCAAAAACCGCGAGGTCAGAAGACTCTGGGAGAGCCAGGGTGTACAGGTCAGTCGCCTCAAGCGAGTCCGCTATGGGCCGGTTTTCATCCCAGCCAGGCTGCGCCAGCGCTATACCGAAGAGTTGTCACCACGCGATGTTGCGGTACTGCGCGAGGATGTTGGGTTACCAGCCAAAAACACCGGTTTGACTCTGGTCAAGCAGCGGGCGGGACGAGCCACTGACCGGACGGTGGACGCTCGCCCAAAAGATAACAATAAGCGTCGAGCGCCACGTCGGGGTTCGCCGCCGCGCTCGCGACGTCCGCGGTAAACGCTCTCGTGCGCAGCGCGCCACGAATCGGTGGCGGCTGCACCACATGGACGGCAACACCGCCCTCGCTCTGCTCTTCAGACAACATGCTCGCCATAGCCAGGGTGGCTGCCTTGCTCACACCATAGGCTCCCCAATAGGCCTTGTTGGTGCGTTCGGGGTCGTCGACCGTAAAGATCACCTGCCCGCCATCGCCATCGCGTAATAAATCGAGCATGGCCTGGGTAAGAAACAATGGCGCGTTCAGGTTGGTGTGGATATTGGCCATCCAAGCTTCTGGCGAGGTCGCTGCCAAAGGCGCAAGCGCATCGAATTCTGCGGCCAGGTGAATCAAGGCATCGAGCCGCCCCAGCTCGGATTGCACGGTCTGCGCCAGCTGCTCAAAGTCGGCAGGCGAGGCGCCCGTTAGGTTTACCGGATAAATGGCCGGTTGCGAACCGCCAGCGCGTTCGATCTGGTCATAAAGTCGCTGTAGATTGGGGACTTTCCTGCTCGCCAGAATCAGCGTCGCACCCTGCGCCGCCAAGCGTTTACACAAAGCCGAGCCGATGGTTCCGGTGGCACCAGTGACCAAAATGACTCGATCATGCAAGTCGACCTGATCGCCGTTGTAGCCTTCGGCAAGGGTGTGTTTTTGCAACTTGAACATGAAAGCGATGGTCTCCAGCCAGCGGGCACTAAAGTAAGGGATCGCGCATTGTACCTGGAACCGGCAAAGCGCTGATAATTCCGTTGGCCAGCTTCCCCTTGTACGTTGACCCGCAAATTTGCCAGACAAATCCGCCGCAATCGAATTGCTTTGTGACTTAGTAGGTGAAAAACATGCCACAAACCGGTATGGTGCGCCAAATTTCATGCAATGGACCGGTCATGACGACTGAGTTGGAACAGCTTCGCCAGGCGATTACAGAGCGTATGATGGCAGCCCATCAAACCGAGGCTGCTATCGCTGCCTTTCTTGCCAGCGTCGACAAGGCACGACAAGGCGACACCGGGTTGATCGCGGAAAGCGATATTGACCCTGTCGAATCACTCACTCGCATGGAGGACCTCGAAGGCCAGGCAGAAGTCGGGCACGATTTGCTCGACCGGACCGCCATCGTCAAACTCAACGGTGGACTCGGCACCAGCATGGGCCTCAATGCCCCCAAGTCGTTGATCTCCGTAAAAAACAACGACAACTTTCTTGATTTAATTGCAAAACAAGTCTTGCGCCTGCGTGATGCTTCTGGACACCCGTTGCACTTCTACCTGATGAATAGCTATGCAACGCAGCAGGCCAGCCTTGAGCACTTGGCGCGCTACAGTGAACTCGACCTCGGTGATGGCATCGATTTTGTGCAAAGTCAGGTGCCGCGACTAGACGCGCAAACGCTGCAGCCGGTCAGTTGGCCCAAGGAACCACGACTGCAGTGGTGCCCACCAGGGCATGGCGATCTGTACGCGGCATTGCTCGGCAGCGGTGTCCTCGAGCGCCTGAAGAACAACGGCGTCAAGTACGTTTTCGTTTCAAATGCCGACAACCTCGGTGCGACACTGGACCTGGAGTTGCTGGGCTGGTTTGCAGCATCTGGCCTGACCATGGCCATGGAGGTGACGCGTCGAACCGACGTCGACCGCAAAGGCGGCCACCTGGCGATTCGTCGTAGCGATGGCCGGCTCATCCTGCGCGAACGCGCCCAGTGTGCACAGCAAGATCGCAAGGCATTCAGCGACATCAAGCGACACCGGTTTTTCAACACCAACAATCTCTGGCTGCATCTCGACGGCCTGGCAGAGATATTGAAGACCGGCCGCAGCTGGATCGACCTGCCACTGATCGTCAATCAAAAGACTGTTGACCCACGCGACCCCCAATCGCCCGCCGTAGTGCAGTTGGAGACAGCAATGGGCTCGGCGATCGAAGCGTTCTCGGACTCGGCTGCCATCGAAGTACCGCGCACCCGATTCGCGCCAGTAAAGTCCACGTCCGATCTCCTGGCGTTGCGTTCGGATGCGTTTGTGGTTTCTCGGGATTTTCATATCGAGTTGGACCCGCGCCGACAGCTGCAACCTCCTCGTGTAAAGCTTTCAGCTGAGCACAAAATGCTCGAACCGTTTGAGCAAGCGTTTCCACATGCACCCTCGTTGCTGGAAGCCGATAAATTGCGCGTCGACGGACCGATCGGTTTTGCACCGGGAGTGACTATCCGCGGCAAGGTTCGCTTCGAGAGTGACCACCCGGCAACGGTCGTCAGCGGCATATACCAGGACCAGAAAGTTACGCTTTAAGCAGCCCTTTGCTTTCATTCAGCATCGGTTCAGTTAGCGCACTGCAAACTATCTTCAACGTCGAAGCCATCGTGGTTTCGATCTGATCACCCACTAAAGGAGTGGAATGACCATGTTGAAGACAGCCCTGATCACAACGGCATTGTTGACCTCTACCCTGGTAGCGACCACCACGCTTGCGGCGGGCCGCTATGTCCAGGCACCCGTGGTCGACGTCCAACCCATTTATGAAACCTATCGCATCAGCGAGCCACGCGAAGTGTGCTGGGATGAACGTGTGACCTACCGTCGCACCTCACCGGTACCTGCCATACTCGGTGGCATCATCGGCGGCGTGGTCGGCAATCAGTTCGGCGGCGGCAACGGTCGCAAAGCGTTTACAGCCGCCGGCGCAGTCATCGGTGCCTCCGCCATGCACAACGCAGCAAGCCGCGCAGCGCCACGACGCGTTGCAGTGGAGCAGAGATGTGAAATCGAACGC
>BQJN01000186.1 GCA_021604725.1 Lysobacteraceae bacterium
CTGATGTCCAAGCCTCGCGCGGCGATGTCGGTGGCAACCAAGACGCGGACTGTACCTCGCTTGAAATTGGCCAGCGCCTTGGTGCGTGCGGCCTGGCTTTTGTTGCCATGAATGGCGGCGGCATGGATACCGTCTGCCTCGAGGTGGCGCGCCAATCGATTGGCACCATGTTTGGTTCGTGAGAACACCAACACTTGTTCCCAGCGGTTCTCATGGATGAGGTGGCACAGCATCGCCGCCTTGCGAGATTTGTCGGCCGGATGTATCCAGTGCTTGACGGTATCGACTGTTGAGTTGGGCGGGCTGACCGACACTTCTACCGGATTGTTGACCAAGCCTTTGGCCAGCGCACGAATGTCTTTGGAGAAGGTTGCGGAGAACATCAGGTTCTGGCGACGATCGGGCAGCAGCCTGAGAATCTTTTTGATGTCGTGGATAAAGCCCATGTCGAGCATGCGGTCGGCTTCGTCCAACACCAACACTTCGAGCTGATCGAAACTAACGGCACGCTGGCCATACAGGTCCAGCAGGCGACCGGGGGTGGCCACCAGGATGTCAACGCCGCGATGCAGCTTGCTGATCTGTGGATTGATCTTGACACCGCCGAACACGACCGCGCAGCTGAGCGGCAGGTGTTTCCCATAGGTGTCCACGCTGGCGGCTACTTGCGCGGCCAACTCTCGGGTCGGTGTCAGAATCAGTGTACGCGCCTGTCGCGGCTGCGCGCGCCGACCACGCGACAGAATATCGAGTATCGGCAGCGTGAAACCGGCAGTTTTGCCTGTTCCGGTTTGTGCGGCCGCCATCACGTCTTTGCCTTCAAGTACGGCAGGGATGGCTTTGGCCTGAATAGGGGAGGGTTTTTCGTAGCCTTGTTCGGAGATGGCTTTCAGAAGCGGGGCCGATAGGCCCAGGGAGGCGAAGCTCATTAATCAGTCTCTGGAATGCGGAGGGGACGCCGTCGGAGTCGACGGCGCGTGCAGCTTAACCGAATTGTGCCGTAAACGCCAAAGGCGCAGGGATTTACGCATTTTGGCCACCGCCTGTTTTTTCGTTTCGAAACTTGTTTCTGATCAAACCGAGCCATCGTCGATCTCTCTAGCATCAACAGTGCCCCAAAACCTCGAAGCGGGGCGAACAACACAAAACGCTTTTCGGGAGGCGACATATGGCCGAGTTTTTTAACAAGACAATGGCGCGGAACATCTACTTCGGGGGAAGCGTGTTCTTCGTCCTGTTGTTCCTCGCATTGACCTTTGATACCCATCGCCAGCTACCACAGACCGACAACCGCGGTGAAATCACCGAGCAAACGTCGCTGGGCAAGCGAGTCTGGGAGGAGAACAACTGCATTGGCTGCCACACTTTGCTGGGTGAGGGTGCCTACTTCGCCCCCGAGCTAGGCAATGTCTACGAGCGCTACGGGCGCTCGACCGAAGCGATCAAAGCATTTATCAAAAGCCGGCCTGAAGGCGGCATTCCTGGTCGACGGTCGATGCCGCAATTCAACTTGTCAGACGAAGAGTTGGAAGCACTGGCCCAATTCCTGAAGTACGTCAACGGTATCGACACCGGCGACTGGCCGCCAAACATTCAAGGGTAGGGAGAGCAATACTATGACTTACGAAACACAAGCGGTTGCCAAGCCCTACTTCATCGCCGCCATTGGCCTTTTCGTCGCCCAGGTTCTGTTCGGGCTGATACTGGGCATGCAATACGTAGTGGGTGACTTTCTGTTTCCCGAAATTCCGTTCAATGTCGCGCGCATGGTGCATACCAATCTGCTGATCGTCTGGCTGCTGTTCGGGTTCATGGGGGCCTCCTATTTTCTCGTTCCCGAAGAAGCGGAACGCGAGTTACACAGTCCCAAGTTGGCGATGATCCTGTTTTGGACCTTTCTGATCGCGGGGGCACTGACCATCATCGGCTATCTTTTCGTGCCCTATGCCGGATTGGCAAAGATGACAGGTAACGAGTTCCTGCCGACCATGGGCAGAGAGTTCCTTGAGCAACCTTCGATTACCAAGATTGGCATTGTCATCGTCGCACTGGGCTTTGTCTACAACATCACCATGACGGTACTGGCCGGGCGCAAGACGGTGGTCAATGTCGTTTTGATCACCGGTCTGGTCGGGCTGGCGGTGATGTTTCTGTTCTCCTTCGTCAATCCAGACAACCTGGTGCTCGACAAGTACTACTGGTGGTGGGTTGTGCACCTGTGGGTTGAAGGCGTTTGGGAGCTGATTTTGGGGTCTATTCTGGCCTATGTCTTGATCAAGACCACCGGTGTGGACCGTGAAGTGGTGGAAAAGTGGCTGTACGTCATCATCGCCATGGCATTGATCACCGGCATTATCGGTACTGGCCACCACTATTTCTGGATTGGTACGCCGGGATACTGGTTGTGGCTGGGTTCAATATTCTCTGCGCTGGAGCCGATACCATTCTTCCTGATGACCATTTTTGCCTTCAATATGGTCAATCAACGTCGCCGCGACCACCCCAACAAGGCCGCCGTGCTGTGGGCGATGGGTACCGGGGTAATGGCGTTCCTGGGCGCCGGTGTCTGGGGCTTTATGCACACCCTGGCTCCAGTTAACTACTTCACACATGGAACGCAGATTACCGCGGCGCACGGGCATATGGCGTTTTACGGTGCCTACGCGATGATTGTCATGTGCATCATCTCGTATGCCATGCCGATCATGCGTGGCCGCGTCGCCAATGGGCGAAGAGCGCAGGTGGTTGAAATGTGGTCCTTCTGGCTAATGACGGTAGCCATGGTGTTTATCACCCTGTTCCTGACCGCGGCCGGCGTCCTGCAAGTTTGGCTGCAGCGCTACAGTGACTCGCCACAGCCATTTATGGTCGTGCAGGACCAGATTGCGCTGTTTTACTGGATGCGCGAAGGGGCAGGTGTGGTGTTCATGATCGGGCTGATGCTGTACTTGATCTCGTTTTGGGTCAAGGAGCCTGAGCCGGTTGGCGCCACCGCATGACCGCTGCTATTGGCGCACAGGGAGCCGCCCGGGCCAGACCTGCCGCGGCTCCGTTTTATCAGGCCACGGGCAATGAAGTGGCGGTGTTTGAGCACGCCTATCAAAATCAGTTGGCGTTGTTGCTGAAAGGTCCAACCGGCTGTGGCAAGACTCGCTTTGTAGAGCACATGGCTGCCAGGTTGGATCGACCGCTTTACACCGTGGCCTGCCATGACGACTTGACCGCTTCGGATTTGATCGGTAGATACTTGATCGGCGACAAGGGTACCTTCTGGCAAGATGGGCCGCTGGCGCGGGCCGTGCGTGAGGGTGCGATCTGTTACCTGGATGAGGTTGTGGAGGCACGCAAGGACACCACTGTGGTGGTGCATCCACTCACCGATCACAGGCGGCTGCTGCCGATTGACCGGACCGGCGAAATCGTTGAAGCACCTCCCCAATTCATGCTGGTGGTGTCCTATAACCCGGGCTATCAAAACTTGCTAAAAGGCTTGAAGCCTTCTACCAGGCAACGCTTTGTGGCCCTGACCTTTGATTACCCTGAGGCTGCTCTGGAACGGCAAATCCTGGTGCAGGAAACCGGTGTCGACGGTCATATTGCGGAACGTCTGGTGGAGTTGGGTCATGCCATACGACGCTTGCAGGATCACGACCTCGAAGAAGGGGCTTCAACTCGATTGCTGGTGCATGCCGGGCACCTTATCAACAGTGGCCTCGAGCCGCTGTGCGCCATTGATACCGCTGTGGCGCAGTCGCTGTCGGACGATCCGGTGGTGATCAAAGCACTGAACAAGCTGGCGGATGTGTATTTGAACGGGTGAATGCGCATGAGCAATGAACACGCCAAAGATGAGGTCGGTACCTGGGCCTGGATCTTGTATTTGGCCAATTTGCTGATTGCCCCCGGTATTGCGTTCCTCATTCAAGGTGTGCATTGGCATCTGTCGAGGCTGTATTGCGATGACACAGGGCGTGTTGCATCGAGAACGGCATTGGCCTTCAGCATCATCGCGGGATTGCTGATCATTGGCATCGTATTGATTATCTTGTCGATACCGGGTGCCATTGGGAACCCGAATACCTGGGTCATTTTGGTCGTGTACTTCACTACGGTTCACGCTTCCCTGGTGCTGTTTGGTGTGGTTGGCTTGTCAGCTGCAATGGCCGGGCGAGCGCCACCGCGTTGGATGCAGGCGATGGCGTTGATGTGACATGGAAGAGCATGTAGGCGTTGTTTGGCATCGGCTGGTGACCAAGGTCGCTAGCCAGGAGTTTCCGGATGCCAGCGTTCGACTGGACGATTCCCTGGGTGAACTGGGTGTGTTGTATCGGGCGCTGGGCGGCGACCCTGGTCGTCGTATTACACCGGCGCAACCTACCGACTACGCCAGCCACCGCAATTTGTCTCAGCGTCTGGCTGGAACCGGCAAAAAGGCTGAGTTGGGATGGCAGGATGCCAAGGCGTTGCGCTTACCCGGTCACATCGCTGCGTTTCCGACGGTCGAGCTGAACTTTCAGTGCTACTTGTGGTTGGTCGCTCTGGCGCCGCATTGGGCGATTCGACGCGACCATTGGTTGCAGGACGCGAGCCGGGCGGTGAAAGCCGCGCTGCATGCGATTCCCGGCTTGCGTCCCATCTATCAACGTCTGGTCAAGCAGTTGCTCAAGCAACGACCAAAGCATGATCACTTGCCTGCAGACTACAGGGACTGCGAGCTCGCTGTCAGGGCCGCTTTGGCTGATCCTGAGTACGCCGGGTCGGTTCACGCCGACTGCGCTGTGCTGCCGCTGCCTGTGCCGGTGTGGTTG
>BQJN01000187.1 GCA_021604725.1 Lysobacteraceae bacterium
CAAGCGCCAGCGTGCTTTCCCCTTACGGCGCTGCGCGCTTCTGGATTCCGGGTTCCGGGTCCAGGCCCGGAATGACACGGCCCGGAATGACGGTTGGGTGGGCTAGCGCGTACCTTTTTCTTCAGCCGCAATGGCGACCTCATTGATCTCCTCATCTCGGCGGTTCATCTGTCTTTAATTCCGCGCCAGCGGCGGGTAATGGCGATTTCCAATTAGACGATGATGGCAACAACCGTCCATGGACCTCCTCACAGCCTGCACATCCATGTGCAGTCGTTCGCCCGCCGCAGAGTGCCTTGAGGCACTCCGCACTATGGCGTACTCACCTTTGCGAGAGCCATTCTTCCAGCGGCAGCGTTCTTTTTCCTGTGGCGCCAGGCGCTTCTGGACTCAGCCAACAAACACCCTACTGCAGGCTATCCAGCCGCTGTTGAATGAACGCTTCTGAGCGCGGGTCGGAGCCAATCTCAAGAGCCGTTTCGAACTGCTTTCTCGCCAGATCTTTGTCGTTGAGCATCATCGCCGCTTCGCCCTTCAACCAATGGTTCTGAAACGAGCGAGGGAAGTGTTGGTCATTCAACTCCAGCAAGGTCAATGCGGCAGCAGGGTCGCCCGCGCGCGCCACGGATTGGGCCATATTGCTCAACACCGCTTCTGTGAAGTCGTAACTATGGCTGCCGTAGTAGTTCTCACGAAGCTCAGCGTACTTGGCCACCGCAGCGTCAACGCCACCGTCAGACATCGCTTCAGCAAGCACGGCTGAGGTGGTCATCGGGCGGCGCACACCGCGGTGACAGGTCATGCATGAGACCTGTAGCTTGGGGTCGTCAAGCATGCCCAAGTGCTCGTTGTTGATGGCGCTGACCATTTTCAACATGGCCCGTGCTGTTTCCTTGTTTTGTTTTTCGTCGGCGGCAAAGTCAAACGTTTCCAGTGGCTGGCCGGCTTCACCCACATGGCAGGTTTCACAGCGCGCATCCAGGGCAAAGGCGAAACCTCGCATGGTCTTGCTCAACTCGGCTGAGCTGATGTCCTTGGGTAGCACCTTGAGGTTCTGTGGGTCAGCGAAAATGTCCTTGCGTTCTTGTGCGGTTGCGGTGGTCAACAGCAACATCGTCGTTACGAGCATCAAACATTTCATGGTGGGAACTTCCTTCGGAGTTGGGCCAGCATCGAAGTTAGCAAGCTGGCCCTGGGCTTGGATCGCGCCCGCGTCCGGCTATTGTCAGGAAACGGTCAAAATTGACTGCCCTGGTCGTTCATGGTGTGCGATTCGCTTGCGGAGGTGGGCGAGCCTGCCGACAATGAAGAGGTGATGATGCACATACACTCCCGATGACCCGCGGCACGCCCTGGCTGGCGGTATTGATGGTCGCCAGCCTGGCGTTGCTGGCCACGCTGGTTTGGCAGAGTATCGTCTCGGCCCGGAACCATCTGGCTGCGGCCGAACAAGTACTGGAAGACTACTCGCGCCTGGCTGCTGACGAGTACATTAGACGACTCAAGGGCGCTATCGGCTACTGGGCACTGTATCAGTCGGGCCAGCAGTTGCAGGGTGATGTTGAGGGGTTTGAGCAACGCGCTTTGCAGTTTATGCAGCGAGCACCTGGCGATCTGGACCCGCGCCAGGCCATGGCCATTGCAGCGATTGCCAGTGTGTTCGAGTTTGATCGCGCGGCTGCATCCATCAATGCAGTAGTTGGCCGACTCGACGATGGATTGATGGCTGAGTTGCTCAACGCCGACCAAGTGCCAACCGCCTCAGAGCCCTTTCGGGTCTACCACTGGAATGATGGTCAGCAGCATCGGACCACGGTTTTGTATGCCAATGAGGCGGGTCTGGAATGGGGCATCGATCTGAAACCCAGGGATTTTTCGGTCTGGTTTGAGCAGGTGTTTGGCCAGGCACCATTGCTGCCGGCTTCGATCGCGGGCGATATAGGCAACGCACCAATCCATTTACAGTTGCAGACGCCGGACGGCGACATCCTGTTTCAGAGTGAGGCGGGGTTCGATCCCTACCTTTCGACCACAACGATGGTCGACGACGACTATGGAGGCCTCTTCGCTGGCTTCACGGTCATCACCTCCATTGATCCCGATCGCGCTCCGGAGCTGGTCATTGGCGGCCTCCCGCGCTCGCGCCTGCCATGGTTGTTGCTGCTGGTGCTGCTCACCGTCCTGGTGATGGCCTCGACCATTCGCCTGGTGATGCGAGATCGTGCGTTGTCGCGCATGCGCAGTGATTTCGTAGCGCGTGTATCGCATGAGTTGCGCACGCCGTTGACGCAGATTCGCATGTTCGCAGAGACCCTGCTTCTGGGGCGCGCCAAAGATCAACAGCAGCAGCATAACTACCACGCAATTATCAACCGGGAAGCGCTGCGTCTAGGTCACCTGGTCGATAATCTGTTGGCATTTTCGGGCAAGGAACGCGCTCCGCAGTCGTTGGTGATCGAATCGGTACCACTGGATCAGCTCCTGGTCGAGATCGGCCACGCTTATGCGCCACTGCTGGAGGCAAGGGGCGACCAGTTGAGGCTGGAGATACCGGACCCGGTGCGCGGCATGGCCGATCGTGAGGCATTTCGCCAAATCGTGCTCAACCTGTTGGATAACGCCTGCAAGTATGGACCCAGTGGTCAGACCATCACCCTTGGCCTTTGGCGCGATGGCGATCAGGCGTGTTTGGCGGTGGATGATCAGGGCCCGGGTGTCCCCATTGGCGATCGGCATCGCGTGTGGCAGTCGTACCAACGCTTGAGTCGAGACAATGATCGCGCCATCGCCGGCACCGGCATCGGCTTGGCGGTGGCTCGCGAGTTGATCGATGCGATGGGAGGCAGCTACCGCATTGAATCCGCTGCTGGTGGCGGTGCCCGCTTTGTCGTCTGTCTGCCGGCTTGTTGAGAGGCTGCGTGTGGTGAACAAAGTATTGATTGTGGAAGACCAGCCGGATCTTGCCGAAGGGCTGAAGACCAACCTGCAAATTGAGGGCTATGAGGTGACCATCTGCGGCGATGGTGACCGTGCCTTGCAGGCGGTGGCAGACTTTCAGCCGAATCTGGTGGTGCTCGATATGATGCTGCCGGGTCGTGATGGCTTCGATATCCTCAGCCGTCTGCGCCGCCGCGGAGAGCAATGCCTGGTGTTGTGTCTGACCGCCCGAGGTGAGGAGGTCGACAAGGTCCGAGCGTTGCGCTCTGGCGCGGATGACTATGTGACCAAACCGTTTGGCTTGATGGAACTGTTGGCCAGAATTGAGGCGATGCTGCGTCGTCGCCATTCAGCCGCTTCGGAGGATGCTGTGGCCTTCGGTCAGGTGTCGATCTGTCGACAGACACGTGATGTGCGGCGCCAAGGTCGTTCAGTTGAGCTCACCCCAAAGGAATACGACTTGTTGTTGGCGCTGCTCGACAGCCAGGGCGCAGTGATGTCCCGGCAACAGTTGATGAAGATGGTCTGGGGCCATAGCGGCTCGGTGATCAGTCGGACGGTAGATACCCACATCGGTGAGCTTCGCCGCAAGCTTGAAACGGACCCGGCAAATCCCGAGCATTTACTGACCGTAAGAAAGGCTGGGTATCGCTTGCAGAGTTGATTGATCCGAACGCCATACCCAGCGTGGACCCCTCATCCGGCTTTGCTTCGCGCAGCCACCTTCTCCCGCGTCGTTCGCGCGGCTCACTGGGAGAAGGGACACTCGTGCGTTTGATTGAGGTGGCTCCCAAATGGTGTGCGGCGGTACGGACGAGTCCCTTCTCCCCGCGTCAGCGTATCTGGGGAGAAGGTGGGTGAGCTGCCATGGTGCGGGGTGCCTCAAGGCACGCCGCAGGCGGCGAACGACTGCACAAGGATGTGCAGGCTGGGTGCGGTCCAGGGACGGTTGTTGCCATCAACTATTCCTACTTCACTACCGTTCCATTTAACTTTCATGGATTCGATAGGCGCAGCCGGATCAGGAGCCTAATCTCGTCGTGGCCCGGCAAGCCTTAAAGCTTGCGCGCTGAATTAATCACAGTCATGTCGTTGAATCGAGCGGTCGGGCTGCCATGGGATACCGCGCTGACCTGACTCGGTTGTCCCTTGCCATCGAAGAAGGTGCCGCCGATGCGATAGTCGCGTTCGTCACAAATGGCCACGCAGGCATTCCAGAACTCGGTACTGGTGGACTGGTAGGTGACGTCTTCAAGCATGCCGACGATCTCGCCGTTCTTGATCTCGTAGAACAGCTGACCACCGAACTGCATGTTGTAGCGCTGCTGATCAATTGAGTAGGAGCCGCGGCCAGCGATGAAAATGCCCTTCTCCACATCCTTGACCATTTGTTCAGGGGTCAACGGCTCCGGCCCGGGTCGCAGTGAGACATTGGGCATGCGTTGAAACTGCACCGAGTCCCAGCTGTCGGCATAGCTGCAGCCGTGAGAGGCGTTTTCGCCCAGCATGTGCACTTGGTCGCGCGTGGCCTGGTAGTTGACCAGGATGCCGTCCTTGACCAGGTCCCATTGTTTGCAAGCCACACCTTCATCGTCATAAGCGACTCGACCCAGTGAGTGAGTTTGTGTCTTGTCGGCAAAAAAGTTGACGATGTTTGAGCCGTACTGGAAGTCGCCGGCGGCAAGCTTGTCCATGGTGGCGAAGCTGGTGCCCGCGTAGTTGGCTTCATAGCCCAGCACTCGGTCCAGTTCCAAAGGGTGACCAACCGACTCATGGATGG
>BQJN01000188.1 GCA_021604725.1 Lysobacteraceae bacterium
GAAGGTCTCGACCTGCCCCGTGTCATCAACTACACCGTGGCGGGTGCCAAAACTGAACATCAACACCGCATCACCCTGCGGCAAGATGCTCTCGCGGGTCACACTGGAATCCCCTTCGATGTACCAAATCTCGCGGATGTAGGGCTGTAATGCGGCATTCGGCAACAAAACCGCCAACAGCCACTGCCCCAGCGAAGAATCATGGCGGTCAATGATCAGACGTTGTTGGAACTGCGGTGGCTGCACTTGGACCTTCAAAGTTGGAGCATCGTTGAAAACATCAACGCCATGCGCGAGTTTTCGACCTCAAGGGTCGCTGAACACTTGTCCGGCCCGCTAAGCAAGTATCCCCAAAGATTCCGCGACATGGTGCTAACAATACGCGATTGGCGGAAAATTCCTACACCATGCGAGGGCTTTTTCCACTATCGGCCACCCTCATTCGCCGCGACAATGAGTCCTGCTTGGACGCACCGCTGCAGGGACGCGGCACCGGGTCAGGGACGACCCAACATTTTATTCACGGCCGGCCATCAGCCGGTCCAGATATCGCGCCAACACATCCACTTCCAGATTGACTACATCGCCTGGGCTTAACTGACCCAGAGTCGTCACCTCGAGGGTATGCGGCACCAGGTTGACGCTGAAAACGGCGCCCTGCACGGTGTTGGTGGTCAAGCTCACACCATCGAGGCACACCGACCCCTTGGCTGCGATGAAACGTTGCAGTTCTGGCGGCACCTCAAACGTCAACTGCTCACTGCGCGCCTCAGCAACACGCGTCAACAACGTGGCCAGACCGTCAACGTGACCACTGACCAGATGACCGCCCAGGCGTGTCGTCGGCAGCAGGGCCCGTTCCAGGTTGACCTTGCCGCCCACCGTCAATTGACCCAAGCTGGTCAGTCGCAACGTTTCGCTAGACACATCAAAATGCGTTGCATCGCCAGCAGCTTCGGCGGGAAGGGCAGTCAGGCACACGCCATTGACAGCGATGCTCTCGCCCACTTCGATGCCTTCATAACCGGTATCAACCGATAACCTGACATCACCCCCCATGGGCGTTCTGGCTCGCAACACGCCCAGCTTTTCTACGATTCCTGTAAACATGACGGCCTTACCTAGACTCGATACCGAACAAACCAGTCGACGCCACACTGCTTGCGCTCGACTTCCGTCAAACGCGGTGCCAGCTCCAGTGAACGCTCGCTTCCCAATTGCAACATCGGCAACCCATGCTCGCCCAATAGCACGGGGGCTTGAAACAGCAGCAGCTCATCGACCAGCCCCTGTTCCAGCAAACTGCCCGCCAGCACGCCGCCGGCCTCGACGTGGACCTCACGAAAGCCCTGCTCCGACACTCGCCCCATCAAGGCCGGCAAATCGACCCGGTCTTTGTCAGCCGTCGGCAATGACCACGCGTCGTCATCGACAGCGTTGGCGACCAGGGTGCGTTCCCCTTTTTGCAACAAGCGACTGTCCGCTGGCAAATCGCCACGGGAGCGAGTGAGCACCATGCGCTGCGGTTGCTTGTATTGTGCACCACTGAGCCTCACGGTAAGCGATGGGTCGTCGTGTCGAACTGTACCCGCACCAGTCACAATAAGATCGCTTCGCGCTCGCCAGCGATGGCCCTCCTCGCGTGCTTCGGAGCCGGTTATCCATTGGCTCACGCCATCAGACCGGGCGATCCGCCCATCAAGGCTAATCGCCAGCTTCAAGCGCACAAAGGGGCGTTGCCGTTCAATATGTGAGAAAAATCCCGGGCTGACCGCACGTGCCTCGGATTCCAGCAGACCACATTCAACGGTAATGCCTGCCTGTCGCAAGCGGTCGAGACCCGAGCCTGCAACTTGCGGGTTGGGATCAACCGTCGCCGCCACGACGCGGCGCACGCCGGCCGCGATCAAGGCATCAGCACAGGGCGGTGTCTTGCCAGTATGAGAACAAGGCTCCAGGCTGACATAACAGTCGGCCCCCTTTGCCGCATCACCGGCCTGCGCCAACGCTTCAACTTCGGCGTGCGGGCCACCGAAAGCCTGATGGTAGCCTTCACCAACAACAGTTTCGTTGTGGACCAGGACACAGCCCACACGAGGATTGGGATGGGTGGTATTGGTCGCCCTGGCTGCCAGTTCAATGGCACGCAACATCCAGCGACGGTCCGTTTCGTTCACTTGTCGGTGAACTCGTCACTGAGCAGTGACAGCTGTCGTGAGTCAAGCAACTCGCTGGCCTCTTTCTCCAGGCGTTCGATTTCTTCGCGAAACTCCTGCACATCGCGAAAGCGTCGATAAACCGAGGCGAAGCGGACATAGGCAACCTGATCGAGATTGCGCAGCTCTTCCATCACCCAATCACCGACGGTCAATGACTTGACCTCCTGCTCACCGCTGGTTTTCAGGCGTTGCACGACACGATTGAGTGCTGCCTCCACATCCTGGGTTCGCACCGGCCGTTTTTGCAGCGCGCGCTCGAAGCCGGCCCGCAACTTGTCAACGTTGAACGACTCGCGCCGCCCGTCGCTCTTGACGATATTCGGCGGCTTTAGCTCGACCGTTTCATAGGTGCTAAATCGAGCGCTACACTCGCTGCACTCGCGCCGCCGCCGCACCTGAAAGCCGTCCGGCGTTAAACGCGAGTCGATGACGCGCGTATCAGTCGCGTTGCAAAAGGGACAGTGCACTGTGCCCGGCCGTGCTTAGCGGTAAACCGGATGACGTCGACATAGCGCGGTCACCTTGTCGCGTGTGGCAGCGATCACCGCATCGTCATTCGGAGCGTCCAAAACATCGCACATCCAGTTGGCAAGATCAGTGCAATCGGCCACATCGAAGCCACGCGTGGTGGAGGCCGGCGTGCCGATGCGCAGTCCGCTGGTCACAAACGGCGACCGCGGCTCGTTGGGAACGGTGTTCTTGTTCACTGTGATGTGCGCCTTGCCCAAGGCTGCCTCGGCGTCTTTGCCTGTCAGCTCGCCCTTGTCGATCAGGTCGACCAGGAACAGGTGGTTGTCAGTGCCACCCGATACGATGTTGTAGCCGCGGCTGAGCATGGTGTTGGCCATCGCCTGCGCGTTCGCCACCACATCCTTCTGGTACTGCACGAAACTATCATCCAGCGCTTCGGCAAATGCCACGGCCTTGGCAGCAATGACATGCATCAACGGCCCCCCTTGCGTGCCCGGGAACACCAGCGAGTTCAGCTTCTTTTCAATCGCTTCGTTGCTGCGCGCCAGAATGATCCCACCGCGCGGACCACGCAGGGTCTTGTGCGTGGTCGAGGTGACCACATCGGCATGCGGTACCGGGCTTGGATAGACGCCAGCAGCAATCAAGCCCGCAACATGCGCTATATCGACCACGAACCAGGCGCCAACCTCATCAGCGATGCGCCGCATGCGCGCCCAATCGACGACACGTGAGTAGGCAGAGAAGCCGCCGATCAGCATTTTCGGCCTGTGTTCACGAGCCAGCTGTTCCATTTGCTCGTAGTCAATCTCGCCGCTGTCATTCAATCCGTATTGAAAAGCGTTAAATATTTTGCCGGAAAAATTGACCTTGGAACCGTGGGTCAGATGGCCGCCGTCGGACAGGCTCATGCCCAAAATAGTGTCGCCCGGGTTCAGTAACGCCAGATACACAGCCGCATTGGCCTGCGACCCGGAATGGGGCTGCACGTTGGCATAATCAGCACCGAACAGTTTCTTGACCCGATCGATCGCCAATTGCTCGGCGACATCAACATACTCACAACCACCATAGTAGCGGCGACCTGGGTACCCCTCTGCATATTTGTTGGTCAGCACCGTCCCTTGCGCCTGCATGACGCGTGGTGATGCGTAGTTTTCAGAGGCGATAAGCTCGACATGATCTTCCTGTCGCTGCTGTTCAGCTTCGATGGCTTTCCACAGCTCGTTATCAAAGCCTTCGATGGTCATGGAACGGTCAAACATGCGGTCGATTCCTTGTGGTTCGCGGAAGGTCAGGGACGAGCACTCGATTGTACCAATTATGGCGGTACGCGATAATGGGCGATTACCTTTTGCATTGAAGCGAAGCATTCAACCATGGCTCAATACATTTACACCATGATGGGTGTACGCAAGGTCGTACCACCCAACCGCGAAATTCTCAGAGATATTTCGTTGTCCTTTTTCCCGGGCGCGAAGATCGGCGTTCTGGGCCTCAACGGCGCCGGCAAGTCCACCTTGCTACGCATCATGGCCGGCGTCGACAAGGAGTTCGAAGGCGAAGCGCGGCCGCAGCCGGGGATTCGCATCGGCTACCTGCCGCAGGAACCTGAGCTGGATGAGGCCGCGGATGTACGCACCGTGGTTGACGAAGGCGTCGCCGAGGTTCGGCAGCTGCTGGCACGCTTCGACGAGGTCAGCATGAAGTTTGGTGAGGACATGTCGGACGACGAAATGGAAGCCCTGATGGCCGAGCAAGGAAAGCTCCAGGATGCGATTGACGCGGCCAATGCCTGGGAGCTGGATCGCACCCTGGAAATTGCTGCCGATGCCCTGCGCCTACCGCCCTGGGACGCCAAA
>BQJN01000189.1 GCA_021604725.1 Lysobacteraceae bacterium
ACAACGGACAATCAATAGACTCGCTTGACCCCGCCAATATGGTCGCCGGACTCGGTTGGCGCAGTGGTAGCGACAGCTTGGACCTGCGGTTGTTGGGGCGTGCCTACCAATCGAAAGATGACGTTGCTGATCCCGCTGAACAGTTTCAACCCCCTGGTTATGCGGTTTTCGACATCCTTGGCACCTGGCAACCATCCGATTCAGTTCGTGTAGATTTCGGACTGCTCAATCTTGCTGATCGGAAATACTGGCGTTGGCAATCGGTGCGCGGCCTGGCACCGGGCGATCCGGTATTGGAAGTCCTGTCTTCGTCTGGCAGGTCAGTTTCGGTCGGCTTGCGGCTGGATTTTTGACAAGCGTTGGCGCTGACCTGTCGCATTTTTCACAGCAAAAATTGCCATCGATCAAGGGTAGAGCAGTCAACAAATCGTAGCCTGACCTTAGTGGATTCAACAACCGACAAAGGTGATGTCGATGAACAAAGGGTACCTGGGAATTTTGGCTGTCGCTGCCGTGTTTGGCGGTGCCTCAGCGATTGCGGATGACTCCGCGGTCAAAGCGCATCAGGCCGAAGTGGCCTCCGCACAAGCAGCGCTGGATGGTGCCGCGCTGTATGGGCAACACTGTCAAGCCTGTCATCAGCCCAACGGTCAGGGATTGGCCGGCGCATTTCCTCCACTGGCAGGCTCTGATTTTTTGTTGGCCGACCCAGAGCGGGCCATTGACATCGTTGTCAATGGTCTGAATGGTCCGATTCGCGTCAACAACGTTGACTACAGTGGTGTCATGCCAGCGATGAGTTACCTGACCGATGCTGAAGTTGCTGCGATTCTCACCCACACGCTTAACAGTTGGGGTAACGATGGTGGCAGCATCGCTGTGGCGCAGGTCACAAGCTACCGCGAGGCTTCGGGATTGGGCAGCGATCGTGCTGCAGGCGAGAGCCATCCCGGTACGCCATCCGCGGAAATGGCGTACAAGGGCGCAGCCAGTCCGCTTGGTGACGAAACAACGCGCATGATGGTCACCACCGATGGTCCCGCTATGGGTGAGGACGAATTCGCGGTGGCGACCAAGCTGTACTTTGAACGTTGTGCTGGCTGTCACGGTGTGCTGCGAAAAGGGGCGACCGGCAAGCCCCTCACGGTGGATATCACCCGTGAAAAGGGTAGCGATTATCTCAAGGCCCTGATCACCTATGGCTCACCAGCAGGTATGCCGAACTGGGGTACATCGGGCGATTTGACCGATACAGAGATCGATATCATGGCTCGCTTCCTGCAGCACGAGCCGCCGGAGCCGCCGGAATATGGCATGCCGGAGATTATGGCGACCTGGGAAGTGTTGGTGGCCCCTGAAGACCGGCCTACCGAAGCCCAGCACGACTACGATATTGGCAACATCTTTTCAGTCACTCTGCGTGATTCTGGTCAGGCTGCAATCATCGATGGCGACAGCAAGGACATCATCACCATTGTCGAGACTGGCTATGCCGTGCATATTTCGCGCCCGTCCGCCTCCGGTCGATATGTCTACACTATCGGTCGCGATGCACGCATCAACATGATCGACCTGTTCATGAACCCGCCGCAAACCGTCGCCAAGGTACGAATCGGTCTGGAAGCTCGGTCGGTCGAAACCTCGAAGTATCCGGGCTATGAGGACGTCTACGCTGTTGCAGGTGCCTACTGGCCGCCGCAATACGTGATCATGGATGGTGCCAGTCTGAAACCACTGAAAGTCGTGTCCACGCGCGGCATGACTGTCGACACTCAGGAATACCATCCGGAGCCGCGCGTCGCAGCGATCGTGGCCTCCCATGAGCATCCGGAATTCATCATCAACGTAAAGGAAACGGGCAAGATTCTGTTGGTTGATTACCAGGACATTGACGCCCTGTCGGTGACCACGATTGGGGCAGCACGTTTCCTGCATGATGGCGGTTGGGATTCCACAAAACGTTACTTCCTGACGGCAGCGAACAAGTCTGACAAGATCGCTGTGGTTGACTCTCGTGACCAGAATCTTGAGGCACTGGTTGACGTCGAGAAGATACCGCACCCGGGACGTGGTGCCAACATCATTGATCCTGAGTTTGGCCCGGTCTGGGTGACCAGTGCGCTTGGCAATGCCAATGTTACCTTTGTGGGCACTGACCCCGAAGGCCATCCAGACAATGCCTGGAAAGCGGTTCGGGTGATGCAAGGTCAAGGTGGTGGATCACTGTTCGTCAAATCCCACCCCAACTCAAGCAACCTCTGGGTGGACTCACCGTTGAACCCCGATGTGGCGATCAGCCAGTCGGTCGCGGTGTACGACATCAACAATCTTGATGCCGGCTATGAGGTGCTTCCGATTGCAGAGTGGGCCAATTTGGGTGAAGGGCCGAAACGCGTTGTCCAACCAGAATACAACAAGGCGGGTGATGAGGTCTGGTTCTCCGTATGGAGCGGCAAGGAAGAGCGGTCTGCCATCGTTGTGGTAGACGACAAGACACGCAAGCTGAAGGCTGTGATTGATGACCCCCGCATGATCACACCGACTGGCAAGTTCAATATCACCAATACGGTGAAAGACATATATTGAAGGTGGCTCGCTTCCCTTCTTTCGCTGCAGCGAAAACCGGCTTCGCTACACAAATTTGTAGTAGACGCGGGGTCCGCTGCGGCGGAGGGGGCACCTCCGACGACGATTCAACGTTCGGCGCCGTTGAAATAGGGAAGAATCACAAAGCACATGGACGTGCACCCACCTGTGATAGACGACGTCGAACGCTGCGCATTTTCTGTTCACTGATTGACCCGAACTTCCGATAGGAGTTTACGTATGAGAAGTTTCAACCTGGCAGGGTTGGTGGCCGTGTTTTGCCTACCAAGCATGCTGGCCCAGGCCGATGACATGACTGACGACGAGGGCAAGTACTGGGTGCAACTGCGTTATCGCTATGAGTTTGTGGACCAGGATCCATTTGCCAAAGATGCCAACGCCTCTACGCTTCGTGCACGTGTCGGTGCCGAGACGGCAAAGTCTCACGGTTGGAACTTGTTGTTGGAGGCTGACTACATCACGGAGGCTTGGAGCTCCGATTTCAATGATGGTGTCACGCAAAACCCTGATCGTTTGCAATACCCGGCAGTGATTGATCCCAAGGGCGCAGATCTGAACCAGGGCTTTGTGCAATACACGGATGACTGGGGACGTGTGCGGATTGGCCGACAGAGGATCAACTTCGATAACCAGCGCTTCGTGGGCGCGGTCGGATGGCGGCAGCATGAGCAAACTTTTGATGCACTCGGTGTACAGTTCGGCGGTAACCAGCAGCCATGGCGCGTTGATTATGCCTATGTGAACCAGGTCAAACGGATCTTTGGTCAGAGCAATCCGGGTGGTCGCCACGATCACGACACCCACTTGCTCAACGGTGGCTATTCACTGGGTGACTGGGGCGACTTGGGTGCCTATTACTATCAGATCGATAATGATGACGCGGCTGCGCAGTCGACCCAGACCTTCGGAGCGCGCTGGAAGGCATCGCGTCCATGGGGCGACAACACCGTCTCGTGGCTGGTTGAAGCGGCAACGCAGAGTGATTTTGACAACAATCCGGTCGACTACAGCGCCGAGTATTTCAGGCTAGATGGCAATATCAACTTCGGTAACGTGAAAGCTGGTTTGGGCTACGAGGTGCTGAGCGGTGATGCCAACAAACCGGGTGCATCATTTCGCACGCCGCTGGCGACCTTGCACGCATTCAACGGCTGGGCCGATGCGTTCCTGGCAACGCCAGATCAGGGCTTGCAGGACACGTTCGCCTCAGTCAGTGGCAGCATTGAGGGCTGGAACTGGGCAGCGATCTACCATGACTTTTCAGCCGAATCCGGTTCGGGTGGCTTTGGCGATGAGCTGGATATGTCACTCAGCCGAAAGTTCGGTAGCCATGTCACCGGTTTGCTCAAGTACGCCCACTACCAGGGTGGTTCACTGGGACAAGCTGATCGCGACAAAATCTGGCTAATGATGACCGCCAACTGGTAGGCAGCGGGATCGATAAAAACACGTGCGCAACTGCATTGATTTAAAGAGGTTTCTCGCGAAGGCGCAAAGGTGGGCGCGCTGCGCCTTTAGGAATATGAACAATCAGACAAAGAGATAAAGAGATCAATGAGGGGCTGCGGACGCAGCTTTTTGATTGGAAAAATCATGATCTCAAAACACGTGTGGCTTGTTCAAAATACGAGCAATGCTCGCCTCATCAACCTCCTTTCCTCATTGTGCTTATTTCTTCAAAAAGCGCGCGGTGCGCGCCCCCTTTGCGCCTTAGCGAACTTTGCGCGACATCGACCTGGCAGCCTTGTAGGTGAGCAATGAAGTAGCCATCCATGGCGCAACACGATCGCTTTGTATGAACCCCCAGCCCGCATATCCATATGCGGTCGTTCAGCCGCGCGGCGTGACGTTTAGTCACACCTCATCAATGCGGCTTCACCCAGCTCAAGCCCGGAATG
>BQJN01000190.1 GCA_021604725.1 Lysobacteraceae bacterium
AACGCCAACCCAGGTTGACGATGGCAGCAACGACCGGCACTGCGTCCGGGCCGGCGCCGCAAATCAATACACTGGGATCGGGCACAACGTTGACCACGGCTCGCACGCTACTGTCGTCACGATCAACCTTGCAACGCCAGTCTGGCCAGTGATCGCCCGCAAGCTGCACATCGGTAAGCAATGTGTCAGCTCCACTGGCCGAGTGATCTGCATCGTAGGTCGCCCACTGCGACTCGGACGCAACCCCATCACGCAGCCCTGTCGCCTGCAGCGCCAACAGGATGGGGCGACGAAGCCCTATGCTATCGGCCACCGTGCGCAGCGGGTGTGGCGACTCGTCTGAACAGATTGGCTGCAACAGCAGCTCTATAGCACCGTCGCACCCCAGACCCAGCCCCCAGACCAGATCGTCGGCTGCGCTCATGTCATAAACGACGATACGTGACATTCCATCGCTCATCACGCGCCTGGCATGATGACTCAAATCGCTTTCCAGGCAGCCGCCTGAAATCAAGCCTTCCATGCTGCCATCGGCGGCCACCAACATCATCGCCCCGACCTTTCTATAGGTCGATCCGCGCGTGCCAATGACAGTCACCAGCACCATTGATTGGCCTTGCCGCGACTCGAAGAAGTCGAGCAAAGCGTTGATTCCCAAATGCATGGCTTCAGGTTGCCATGATTTGCTTCAACTGATCAACGATTGGAAGCTTGCGCAAGCGGACCCCGCATGCGTTGAAAATGGCATTGGTCAGCGCCGGTGCCAATGTTGGAATGCCCATCTCCCCCATGCCGGTCGGGGTATCGCCGAATGGCAAGGTGTGGCATTCAATGTCAACCGGGACCTGGGCCAGTCTGGCCAGCGGGTAGTCATGGAAATTGCTTTGAACGATTTGACCATCGTTGACCGTTATTTCCAGTCCGAGGGCGGTGCTTAAACCGTCAATCGTTCCGCCTTGCAACTGGGCTTCAACGCCTCTTGGGTTGACCACCACGCCACAATCGACCGCCGCGACGATGCGTTCGATGGTCAGTTCTCCATCGTCGGCAACGCCAACTTCAACGGCATGCGCCGCGTAACCTCCAAATGTAAAGTGTGACGCCAGACCAACGCCCCGTCCTTTCGGGCGCGACTGGGCCCAGCCGATTTTTTCAGCGACCAGTGATGTCAGGCGAGACAAACGCCAGGGGTTGAAGGTTGGACCGCCGTGATTGGAATAAGGCAATTCGCGATTGTCGCCATACATTTTCAGACGCAACTGCAACGCATCCTGACCACTGGCATGGGCCACTTCATCAATGAATGACTGGATGACAAAGGCGTTTGCAGTGTGAGCAGGCGCGCGCCACGACCCACGGGGAACGCCGGAGCGCAAAGCCATATACTCCAGCCGGAAGTTGTCGACGATCTGCGCTGGAAAGTCGTCGACATAAAGCTCAGCGCCGAACATCTGGTCTTCGGCAACGTTTGAACGCCGATAGTACTTGCTGGCGCTGGCCAAACGCTGCGTCCATGCGGTGATCTCACCCGCCTCCGACAATCCCGCCTTCATCTCATGCATGCCAGAGGGTCGGTAGAAATCATGGCGAACATCGTCCTCTCGGGTCCACTGCAGCTTTATGGGCCAACCGGTTCGTTTCGAAATGATCGCAGCTTCCGCAACATAGTCGTTGGTCAAGCGCCGACCAAAGCCACCGCCAACCCGCGTCATCTCAACCGTAATATTTTCCCTCGGCAATTCAGTCACTGCCGCCACCGCGCGGCTGGCACCCGATGGCATTTGGGTCGGTGCAATGATGTGAGCAGAGCCTTCAGTAACGTGAGCGAAGCAGTTTTGCGGCTCCAGCGGTGCGTGGTTGACGAACGGCACCTCATAGCGAGCTGTCACCGCCTTGGCAGCGGCCTGCATGGCCCCGTCAAAGTCACCATCATCACGCACAATTTGCCCGGTCCCCTCCAGTCGCTGCCTGGCCTGCGCCCAAAATTTGTCCGTATTCTCATCAGCATGTGGCCCTTTGCTCCACTCGATCTGTAGCGCTCGTCGCCCCTGCATAGCGGCATAAGTTGAGGTCGCCACCACCGCAATGCCGGTGGCCAGAATCACATAGGGCTCACCGGGTTGCGGTCCTTCAACCACAAATACGTCAAGTACACCGGGCACCGCCCGCGCCGCCTTATCGTCGAATGAAGCAACGCGACCATCAAGGTAAGGACAACGCTCAATCATGGCGTAGCGCATGTCAGGTTGAATGGTATCGATGCCGTACTTGGCCTTGCCGGTGACAATGTCGTGCGCATCGACCACATTGCGAGGCGTACCGACGATCTTGAACTGATCCGCTGCCTTGAGCGGAGGCGGGGTCTCAGGCATGCTGCGCTGCGCCGCGGCCTCGATCAGTTCGGCATAGCTCACGTTTCGGTTGTCGTTGTCGCAAATGACACGCCCTGACTCTGTGCGGCAGGCATCCGGCGCGACGGACCATCGCTCAGCGGCAGTCTCAACCAACAGCCGACGCGCGCTGGCACCAATCTCCCGCAGATAGGTCCAGTTTCCAGTGATACTGGTACTTCCGCCAGCCCCCTGCCCTCCATACTTCCAGGTAAACCCATCGGCTGTTTTGACGATGCCCAAAGGCATTTGCCGTACTTTCACACTGGCCCAATCGACATCCAGTTCCTCGGCGATCAGCATCGGCAAGGATGTCTTGACGCCCTGACCGATTTCCGGTTGTGCGCTGCCGATGATCACCGTGTTGTCGGGTGCGATCTCAATGAAAAAGCCAAGCATTCGCTCGCTGCCAGATTTCGCCGTCGCACGCTGACGTAATGGCAGGCCTACCAGCAGGGCACCACCGGCAGTCAGCCCTGCGACCAGGAATCGACGCCGCGAACGGTCATGGTCACTTGAGCTGTTCCCGACCCCCATCACGAACCCTCCTGCTGTAGCTCAGCCGCTCGATGCACAGCCTTGCGCAATCTGACATAGGTGCCACAACGACAAATATTGGTGATACCGCGATTGATATCCTCGTCGCTGGGATTTGGTGTGGTGCTCAGAAAGTCGACGGTCGCCATGATCTGACCAGCCTGGCAATAGCCACACTGTGGTACATCCAACTCCAGCCAGGCCTGTTGTACCGGATGCAATTTGTCGTTCTTCGCCAACCCTTCAATGGTCGTGATGTCTCGGCCCGCCACCGAGCCCACGGGGGTGACACAAGTGCGCCGAGCACGACCATCAATGTGGACAGTACAGGCGCCACATTGCCCGATACCGCAACCGAACTTGGTTCCGGTCAGTTGCAAATGGTCTCTAATCACCCAGAGCAACGGCGTCGATTCATCACCGTCGAATTGGACCTGTCGGCCATTGACTGTCAGTGCTACCACGATTTCTCTCCCGATTGCGATCCAGGCCATGCCCCACGGTCATGACACCCAATTGATTAGCATAAGCTTGCCAGACATCCTATCTGCGCAATATTCGGTCAGTTGAGCAGAACCCGCGCCCAATGGCGGGCGTCGGTATTGCATTGCGTAGCCTTTACGTGACTTCTGGCCTATGAGGCAGGTATTTCGGGCGCTTGCGACGATACGAAACTGAAAGTACGATATATTACGTAGTTCGTTCGACCAAAAACCTGTGGAGGACTAATCATGAATAGATGTTGGACCGCCTTGATTGCCTTGGCCATGTCAGTGACCGCGTCAGCAGAGATCCAGCTCACCCCCTATGCGACCGGTCTGATCCAGCTCACCGATCTAAGGAATGCCGGTGATGGAAGCAATCGAATCTTCGCAGTAAGACGAACCGGAGTTATTGATTTGTTAGTCGATGGCCAAGTCGCTGACACACCGTTTCTCGATATTTCCAACAAAGTGGGACGCAACGCCCAGGAACGTGGTTTGCTGAGCATGGCCTTCGAGCCCAACTACGCACAGACCGGCCGGTTCTATGTCTTCTATACCGACCTGTTTGGCTCAACGGTTATTGAGCGCTACAACGTTCGAGCCAACGATCCGGACCGGGCCAATGGCTCTTCGGGTGAAATTCTGCTGACTGTGGGACAACCCTTCGACAATCACAATGGCGGCCGTCTGGTATTCGGCAAGGACGGTTATCTATACCTTGGTCTGGGCGATGGGGGACTGGCCAACGACCCACAAGGAAACGGACAGAATGACAACACTATGCTTGGCAAGCTGCTTCGGCTTGATGTCGTCAACGCTGAAGAAGGCTACTTGATCCCTGCTGATAACCCGAACGTTGGCACGGCCTTTCCTGATGAGATTTTTGCCAAGGGCT
>BQJN01000191.1 GCA_021604725.1 Lysobacteraceae bacterium
AGTTCATCGCCCACTGTACGTCCGGCTGTTCTTTGGCCAGTCCCGCTTCAAGAGACGCCATCAGCGCCTCGCTGTTTCCCGGTGGTGTTTGTCCGGTCCATCGCAAGCGGGCCTGGTGGTACCAGAACAGGCGCCGCAGGACTGGTGACGGATGGTCCTGCCAGCTTTCCATCAATCGGGTGAGTGGTCTGCTCTTGGTGAGTTGGGCTGCCAGCAGCCAGTCAGTGAGTTGGTTGCGCTCTGTTTCGTCATGTGTGAGCAGGTCCTCTGCCAGCTGGTCGATGGCCGTCTGGTCGAGGCGCTTCTTGTCGAAGATCAAAGTCGCTAGTAGGCGAGGGTGATGCTGCCCCGTCGACCAAAGCTCGACGGCAAGATCGTGATCCGACTTGATGTCCTTGGCCAGTTTCTTGATGTCACCGAGCTTGGTGGTGTCGCTGGTGATCTGGTCAATGACCTTGTTGGCTGTTGCAGACAGTGTCATGGCATGCCTCCGCCGTATTCTGGTTTCAAAGAAGTCCAGGCCTATTGTAGCTTCTATCAGGCAGCCTTCCTCGCCACCAGAAAACAGGCTTTGGACAGATCGTCAGGGTCGAGCTCAAACTCAATTTCAAAGCCCGCCTGCACCATCATGCTCTTCAGTTGCTCTCGGGTGAAAAATTGCACTAACGGCAGCAATCGCAACAAGCGGCCGAAGCGCACCATGATTTTCAGCATTGGACCGGTATGGCCGAGGCAAGCGGTGCTGGAGAAGAAATAGCCGCCTGGTTTGAGCATGCGGTGAACATCAGCAATGGCTCGTTCGGGGTCCTCCAGCAAATGCAGGATGCTCAGTCCAAGCACTGCGTCGACTGAGTCATTCGGGTAAGCCAGCTGTTCCAGCGCTGACACTTTAAATGTCAGGTTGTCGACAGCTTGGTCGGCCAGTTTGCCGCGCGCGATCTCGATCATTTTGTCCGATACATCGGTGCCGACGTAGGAGCGAACGTGCGGTGCATGCACCAGAGCAGTCGAGCCGGTACCGCAACCAAACTCAAGCACGTCCATATCAGGTCGGAGATAGTGCTGCGTTTTTTCCAGCTTGCGCTGGTAGGTCTGCTCATCTGCGACGGGCTGGCGAGCGTAACGAGCCGCCATAAAATTCCAGAATCCAACTGAATAGGCCAATGCGCTGTTCCTGCTTGTACTGTGAATGAATGCTATCTTAGCAATGCGAATATTTAGATAGAATGGCTATTTCGGCATTGTGATTATGCATAAATGTATGGATTGGCGCAGTGTAAAGTTCGATTGGAATCGTGCCCGCGCCTTTTTGGTTACCGCGGAGGAGGGCTCGCTATCGGCTGCAGCAAGAGCGCTGGGCTTGGCTCAACCCACCTTGGGTCGACAGGTCACCGCCCTTGAGGACGAGCTGGGCGTTGCCCTGTTCGAGCGTGGAACTCGTGGTCTCGAACTGACACCCAGCGGCCTTGAGTTGATTGAGCATGTGCGGGCGATGGGCGATGCTGCAAGCAAGCTGTCTTTGACTGCATCGGGCCAGTCGCAGCGGCTGGAAGGCAATGTGTGCATCACCGCTACTGAAGACATGGCCATGTTTGACTTGCCGCCGATGCTGCGGCGATTTCGTGACATCGAGCCCGGCATTGTGGTTGAAGTGATTGCCTCAAACAGCACCAGTGATTTGCAACGTCGCGAGGCTGACATCGCCATTCGGGGTTTCAGACCGACCCAGAAATCGCTGGTAGCGAAAAGGCTCAACGATGTTAGTTATTGTCTGTACGCGGCGACCAGTTACCTCGAGAGCTTTGGCCCGGTAGACAACCACGCCAGGCTGAGTAAAGCCGCCTTTGTTGGATTTGAAAACAATCAGACTTACATCGAGGTGCTCAAGGAGATGGGAGTCGAGGCGACCGACGCGAACTTTCGGGTCAAGAGCGAGAGTCGCATCGTGCAATGGGAGCTGGTCAAGCAGGGCTTGGGAGTGGGTGGTTTTCAATGCCTGGTTGGCGATGCAGAGCCTGGCGTTGAGCGCGTGCCAAAGCACTCGGAGCCAACGTTGGGCGAAGTCTGGTTGGTGGCGCATAGGGAGCTGAAGACCAGTCTCCGTGTGCGCCGAGTGTTCGATTTTCTGGCGTCGGAGTTGGGTGGCTAGCGTCTCGCCGGAGTTCGGTCCGGGTTAATCGCGGTGTCAACGTTCGACAATGGCAACCTCAAGCGCCGGTTCTATAGGTGTAACCGATCACTTTGGCGACATCATCGGGCTTTAACGAGCGGTAGAGCGCATTGGCTGGGATGTTGTCCACTTCGGTAGCGAGCCAAAGTTCTTCGCATCCTTGCTCTTTGGCGATTTCGAGCAATTTGCGCATAAGCAATTTGCCTACACCCTTTTGGCGGTGATCGGCGCATACGTCAACCTCATCAACATAGAGCCATCGCTGCCTGCCATAGGGTTTGGTTTCAACTCGGCCAGAGGCAATCCCTAGCAGTGTCGATTCAGTAGCAGATGATTCATGGCAAGTGACGAACAGAGTGTCCTGAAGCGCCAGATAGCTGGACAAGGATTCAGCATCATAAGGGGTGATTTCGTTATCCTCATCCCATGAAGCCCGGTTTATCGCGGACACGACCCTTTCCAGGTTGTCAGAGCGCTCAACGACCGACAGTACTATCATTGGATTACCTTGCCTATGTGCTCCGCTGAAACCCTTCGAAAAACAAACCAAAAAGCCTCAGACCTTACCTAAACGTTACCTTGCCACCAATGATTTTGTAGGCCGGCGTGCCTCGGATCAGGGTCTCGCGTGCAAAGGTCCGGTCGCAGCCGGGGCAGGTACAGCCATCCGTCGTGAAGTCTTTGCTGATGCGTTCGCGAAAGCACTTTACCAGTGCGCCCTTGCCGCCCTTGCGGTAGACAAATAGCGGTGCCTGGCAGGCTGAGCAGCGAACATCGACGGTGCGAATGGGGCCTTTCTTGTTGGGCTTGGCCATGGGCGGTACAGCGCTCAGTAATCGTATCGAAATACGCCAATCTTGCACTGTTGGCATCTCACTGCCTCCAGCGTCGGTGCATTGAGCCAGTCAACCTTCTTTCGCAACGGACTGCCGGCGAAAATCGTTTTCGATTTGTCATTGCTCACCCAACGCAATCGTGTCCAGTGCCCGGCGACGAAACCGTGTGTCATGAGCTTGCCACAGCTCGGGCATTCCATTTGTTTCAATTCGTCTGATGTCGCCATCGCGTCCACTGTTCCACGCTAATCGTATCGTTTCAACCTTCCTGTTTTTCTTTTTCGCCCACACCGATCGTTTTTGAGCGGGCCGCCCATAGCTCGCGGGCGAACGCCTGCATGTCGTCTTCGCTGTCCATTTCATCAACGATCTCAAACCCGAGCAGAGTTTCAATCAGGTCTTCCAGGCTGACCACCCCTTGAGTGTCACCATACTCATCAACCACCTGAGCGATCTGCTGACGTTCCTTCAGCAAGCGCTCCATAAGCTGTGGCAGAGAAACGATTTCCGGCACAACCACCAGATCACGCCTTAGATCTCGCAGTAGCTGTGCATCATGACCTGTAGCGTGGAGCCTGAGAATATCGTCGCGTAAAACGAAGCCGACAATATTGTCCGGATCTGACTCGTACAGCGGCAAACGGGAAAAAGGTGACTGAGTCATTTCCTCGGCAGCTTCCTGCACGGTGATGTCGGCCGGCAGCATGCTGACAACGGTGCGCGGCGTCATGATATCCCTAACGCGCAAGGTGCTGAACGTGAACAGGTTTTTTATGAAGCGTGATTCGCTTTGCTGCAGCGTGCCTGCCTTCTCGCCGACCCGTGTCATTGCCATCAGCTCTTCACGGCTGACCGTATGAATTGGCTTGTTGCGTGCCAGCAATCGAGTCAGTCGTTCCGAAATCCATACAAACGGGTACAGGCCGTAAATCAATCCCTGCACGAACAGAGCAACGGGCCAGGACAGGCGTGCCCAATACAATGTGCCCAGGGTTTTCGGAACGATTTCCGACAGGAACAAAATAGCCAGGGTCATGACTGCCGAAAACAGGCCGATCCAGGCGCTGCCAAATACGTGCTCGGCTTGCACGCCGGCGCCAATGGCACCCACCGTGTGGGCAATGGTGTTCAGTGTGAGAATGGCCGCGAGTGATTGATCAACGTTGTCCTGACGCAGTCGCTTCAGTCGCTGCGCGCGCCTCGGTCGCGTGGTGCGCAAGCCTTCGATGTAGGCCGGGGCAATACTCAAAAGCACCGCTTCGGCGACCGAACAGAGGAA
>BQJN01000192.1 GCA_021604725.1 Lysobacteraceae bacterium
ACGGCTCATTCGTCCTGGTTGTCGTGGACTACGCGGCAAAAACCATTCATATGGCACGAGATGCTCTCGGAAATCGTTCCATCTTTTATGCCAGCCAGCGGGACCAGTTTGTCTTCGCCAGTGAGGAACACGCGTTGCTGCGCTTGGGTGTATCCAGCGAAATCGATGCCTCTCGGGTCAATAGCTTCATGGCCGTTGGCCAGCCTGCCGAAGGCTCTACTTTTTTCAACAAAATCCGCGAGTTACCTGCCGGATGCTGGCTGAGCTGGCGTAACGGCAAAACCGAGATTCATCGTTACTATCACCCGGCCCGAACGGCAGGTACGTTCCGACTCAATCCCGACGAGGCAGCGGGGCGCATGCGCCAGTTGCTTGCTCAGGCGGTACAACGGCAACTTTCGTTGACAGATGAACCTGCAGCGGTGTCCATGAGCGGTGGTCTAGACTCCAGCGCATTGGCCGTTCTGGCCCGTGAAAACAGACCCGTGGTCGCGATTTCATACCAATTCCCTACCATTGCCGAATGCGATGAAACACAGTGGATCGATGACATCTGCGAGCATGCAAAAATGGAGTCGGTCAAGATCAACGCCGATCAGTTTCAACCGCTTTGCGATGGCGACCTTGACGACATCAATCCAAACTCACCCGAGCGATCAATCTATCACCAACTGCGAAAGGGCGTGGCAGACGTAGCTACAGCCAGGGGAATGTCCACTCTGTTTAGTGGTGATTTCGGCGATCACCTGTATCTGAATTGGCCCAACTGGGTAACAGATGCTCTGCGCCGGGGTGAGGTGGGGCTGGCCTGCAAGGAATGGCTAAACTGCTGGCGCAAAAAAAAGAATCGCCTGGCCGCCATTACCGGTCTAAAACGACACCCAGTGCGCGCGCCATGGTTGCTGACCCCTCCGCCTGACGCAGGTCACCCCGAACTTCACCCTGCGCTAGGACTGCGCGCGGCCAGAGACGCCAGTGCTTTTCGCAACACGTTCCTGCGTCACGGAATCGACCACAGCCTACCGTTTCGCGATCGAGAGCTGGCCGAGTTCATGGTCAGCCTGCCGGCGCACTACTTGTATCGTGACAACTGTTACAAGTGGTTAACACGCCGGGCCTTCAGCAATGACCTGCCGGCATCAGTCCTGCAGCGACCGTCCGCCACTCGCGTAACCGCATTCCTGCGCCGTGCCGTATATGAGCGAAATCCGCAAATGCTGCGGGACCAGTTGCAACGCTACGATGCGTGGCGACAGTACATCGACCCGAAGTTCGTCGACAACTGGCTCTCGGAACAGTCCACATCGAGCGGCTTTTTAGTACTTTGGCGTGCACTGTGCTTTAGTCGCTGGGTCGATCGCCACTATTGACGGCTCAGGCAACAACATCGACAATACCGCTCATGCATGATCAAGCAACCACTGAAGACACGCCGAGCGAAGACTATGTCAAGCCCACCGTCAATCCGGTCGGGCCAGTCCGTGATATCACACTCGGAGGTTCGCCGGGAACCGGAGACAGCGGTGGTTTCGGCGTTGAGGACCCGTTCGGCGGTACGTGATCCCATCACGCTACTGGACACGTCGGTCGAGCTAGCCGACGCGCGTAGGCATGTCTGCGCACAATTTCACAATGACCAGCTCGAATTGACGATTGAAGACTTCGGCCACGCCCGCTTGGATGCCTCTGGCATTGTCCGCATGGACTGTCAGGAATCGATCGATCCCGTATTGCTCAACACCGTGTTGTTTGGCCCACTGCTACTCCCCGTCTTGTCCTATTCCGGGCAATATTGTTTGCACGCCAGTGCAATCGAGTCGCCACACGGCGTGATTGCGTTCTGCGGCCACTCCGGAGCTGGAAAATCCACCATGGCGCGCTTGCTGCGACAACGCGGCTGGCAACGAGTCGCCGATGACCAATTGATGATTGTCAGCGACGACGGCCATATTGCGCCCTTTCCACAATACAAGACCCCAGGATCCAGCGATGCAACGACCCGCAGCTTGCGTGCCATCATTGAGCTGACTCCGTCACCAAAGACCGCTTACAAGCTCAATGCCGTAGGTCGCGCTCAAACCGCGATCTTGTTGGCTCAACACACTTGCGCAGTGGACCTGTTCCCACCAGCGCAACGCCAACAGCACACTCGTTGGGCCGCAACCCTGGGTTCGAAATTGCATTGCCGTCGCCTCAGCTTTGAACATAATCTACAGGGTATTGACGACTTGATTGACGCGTTGGACCGGGACTGCAAACACATGTTGGCCTGTTAGTGCGCCTGGTAATCGCCATCACCCACGTATTGCACATTTGGATGCGTCTTCGGCTGCAGAGTTTTTCTGCCTGTTGGCAATACTGCCATCCTGTGGTCGACCAAGGTCCGAAAACTTGCGAGGCTGCCGACTGGATCCAAAATTTTGCGCGAACCGAATACTTGCCGAATGTGCACTGCCTTCCTCGATCGTTGGCACTAACCCGATTCCTGCGTCTTCGCGGACACAATGCCGTGACCAGACTCGGGGTCAGCCATGACAAACCGCGACGTAGCCACGCCTGGGTCGAGGTAGATGGCCACGTTGTCGGCGAAGTGCATCCACCCTCGGCTACATTCAAACCGTTGCCGCCACCAACACTATGATCTGCCTGCACCCCAAAGCCATATTGGAAGAGGTAGCTGCCGAAGGCTTTGTCTTGCACATGGGTAGCGGCATCTACTACGAGCTCAATACCACAGGCTATCGAATATTGAGGGCCCTGCTCGATGGGGTCAGTGTAGATGAGGTGGTATTGAAAACGTCCAGCAAATATGGCGTTTCTGCCGCTCGCGTGTCACAAGACATAGAACAATTGCTGGCCGACCTCCGAGACTATGAACTGATCACGGAGAGCTAAGGCGAGGCCGTGGCGGCCTCGCCCATTCGATCTACCTATTCGTCGGCATCAACGCCAATCGAAATCAACTCAACATCAAAAATCAATGCAGAGTTGGGTGGAATGACGCCAGGTGCACCGCGCTCGCCGTAACCCAGCGCTGGTGGAATGAAGAAGGTGTATTTGGCCCCTGGTTTCATCAGCTGGACACCCTCGCTCCATCCGGGAATGACGCGATTCAAGGCGAAGCTAATTGGCTCTCCTCGAGTCAGCGAGCTGTCAAACTCAGTGCCGTCAAGCAACTTGCCCGTGTAGTGAACGGTCACCTGGTCGGTCGCCGCGGGCGGCTCGCCCTCCCCTTCCTCAAGCACGATGTATTGCAGGCCAGACTCAGTGGTCGTCACACCGTCCTTGCTAGCGTTCTCTTCCAGAAACGCAGCCGCTGCATCGGCATTCTGTTGAATGGCAGCCTCCTTGGCTTTCTGTGCAGCGTCGCGCTGCATTTGCTGAATTCGAGCAGCAAAGGCCTGGCGCTCTTCGGCACTGACCTCGTACTCGCCACCGTCAAGCGCAGTACGAATACCTTTCAACAGGGTATCCAGATCCGGCTGCAGCGTCGTGGATTTGATTGATTCGCCGATATCCAGCCCCATCAGGTAGCTGTCTTTCTGGTTCTCAGTCATATCTTCGGCCAGCGCACTGCCCGCGACAAACATCGCCGACGTCGCTACGCCAATTATCATTGAGCGCATGAACTCTCTCCTGGTTTTCAGTTTGGAAGTGGGGTCGAAAAGCCGGCCATTGTACACCGGCCTTCGCGTGGTCGCACAAATGTGCCGCAACACGACCTGCAAGCTCCGACAAGATGTCGTGCCTTTGGTTCCAAATTCGGCCTGTTCTCAGACCGTTTCCCGACCCTGTGTAGAATTCGTACGAATGTTGTCGTACAGTGGGGGCGCAACTCCAGGAGATCGACATGAAATATTTTGCAGCCATCGCAGCCTTAAGCCTCGTTTGTTCAGCCTGTTCGGCACCGTCTGGCAAACCGTCGCCGCGCCTCGTCGCGTCACCTGGCGTACAAAAACTGTTCGGTGACCCTTCTGTTGGTGAGGTATTGGCAACTGGTGACGTCAAATGCCGAGTGACCTATCGAGTAGGCTCCCATTTGCCGGTGCGAACCTGCATGACCACAACAGAGTGGGATGAAGCGCAGCGGCAAGCTCAAGAGGAGGCCAGCAAGATGATCTCCGGCCCTTGCGTTGCTCGTCAAAGCGCTCGAGGCGGCTTCATGAACGAAGGTTTCCAGGGTGCCTTGTTGCCATCAACCTGCGGCGAAGGCATCAACCGCAGCGGCGGTGGGTGAGCCGCCCATAGTGCCGAGTGCCTTGAATGG
>BQJN01000193.1 GCA_021604725.1 Lysobacteraceae bacterium
ATATCGAGTCGGATCAGTACCGGTCGCTGGTGCATCACAAGGTCAGCACCCGCCAACAAGGGGAGCTGACCGTGGTAGCCAGTTTGAGCACTTTGTTTTTGGGCGAAAAGAGACGCTCCGGGAAACGTCAGCCGATAAAACCTCTCAACAAACCGATCGGACATTGGCAAGCGCAGCGGCGGGACGGCTGGAGATTTGCCCTCCTCACCGGAGAGTTCAATCCTCTGCACTGGTGTTGGCCCATAGCGCGCCTGAGTCCATTTAAGGGCACCATCCTGCATGGCTTTGGGACATTTGCACGAAGTTATGAGGTCATGGCCAACGCGCTGGCGCCGCTTGAAAGCATTACGGTGTCATTCACTCGTCCGGTACCTCTGCCCAGCTCGCGACTTGCTGTCATGTGTGATCAACAGCAAATGCAACTGAGCAACGGCCAAGGAGAGGTTTTCATGCAAGGTCAGTACAGCGTACGCGCCTAATCAGGTCCTTTGCTTGCTGAACAGTTCGGGAAGGGTGTCGCATAGCGTCGCTTTGAGCCCAGTTTGGTCAGGTTTTTAAAAAGACTGGGCACGAGCATTGCTGCACCTGCGGTATCGCAACGCATTGTTTTACCAACCACACACCGCCGGATGATGGCAATAAGGGCCGCCAGCAGGTCGGCTCGAACGCGAACCAAACCAGGTTGGCATACATCTTGCTGTAATAATCAAAACAACAGTGGAGCATGAGCCATGCGGTTAGCATCGATTGATGGCGTCTCTCTGTGCCACGACCTGATGATTGAAAAATCACAGATCGAAATGACCCTGGACTCGGGTCCCGGCATTATGGAGATTGGAGCCTGGCAGAAAAAGCAACAGCAACTGCAGGAACGACAACAAAAAATCGAGCGCGTCTTGCAACGTCTGGCGATCGGCTAAGCGACACCAAAAAAGAAACCCACTATTCGATTACCTGCTGACAGGTGCGTCGGAACAAACCGGTATATTCCGGCCCGGCGTACCTGTTTTTTTTAGCGCCAGTTCGGAGCGTCTTCGATCAGTGCGCCAGCGTCTTCAGGACTCAAAGCTTTTGCGAAGTAAAAACCCTGACCATAGGTGCAGCCAAAGGTACTGACAATGGCGAATTGCTGCGGCGACTCGACCCCTTCTGCGGTGACCGTCATGTCCAATGCATGACCCAACGCTATCACCGATGACAATACCGCATCGTGCTGGTCCGCAGCCTGGATGAAACTGCGATCGATCTTCAAGCCGTCCACTGGAAATTTCTGCAGGTAGCTCAAGGAGGAGTAGCCGGTACCAAAGTCGTCTAGAGAGACACTGACCCCTGCCGCCCGTAGCTGATCGAGGACCAGCGGTACATGGTCCGGATTCTTGAACATCGCACGCTCCGTGATCTCCAGACGCAATTGATGCGGACTCAAGCCCGTAATGCGGAGTATGCGGCTGAGGTCAGCAACAAAATCACGTTGCGCAAAGTAGTCGGACGACACATTCACACCCATCCGTTGTAGCGTTGAGCCCGGATATTGTTCGGTCCATTGACACATTTGCCGACATGCTCGCTCCAGGACGTAGCGATCAATCACTCGCATCAAACCTGCTCGTTCTGCGTGCGGCAAGAAGTCGTGTGGATACAACAGACCGTGCTGTTCATGTGGCCAACGCACCAAGGCCTCGAACTCGGCAACCGTTCCGCGTTTCATGTCGACAATGGGCTGATAGTGGACCTCCAGCTCATTTCGTTCCAGGGCCTGACGCAACTCGACCTCTCGAATCATGTCGCGGCGACGTCTGATGCGCATTTCCGGCCTGAACCAGCACGCCTTGCGCTCATCGCTTTGTGCCGCCTCGTTGCGCGCCATATCGGCATCCCGTAGCCATTCGTCGGCGGTCTTGTAGGTATCATCTGCCGCCGCCAGACCGATTCGAGGCGTCAGGTAGATGCGTTGACCGCTGACCGCGATAGGGGTCATCAACTCATTTTCCAACCTGCGGACCACCGAACGAGCGATGGCATCGCCACCTAGCAAGGCGGCAAACAAATCGCCCTCGAGACGAGCAATAAACCCTGGTGCAATGATCGCCAGACGAATGCGGTCGACGACATTGAGCAACACTTGATCTGCGAATTGATAGCCTAGCGTGGTGCCAACCGCAGGCAGCGAGCCAAGATCAAACAGCACTAGAACCGCCTGCTCCGATCGACTCAGCGCCTCAGACAATCGCGCCAGCAAGTAGGGCCGATTCGGCAAGTCAGTCAATGGGTCGTGCAAGGCCGCGTGGCGCAGCTGAATTCGGTTGCGCTTGCGATGTCGCAAATCATGTATGTTGCACTGATAGCGAGTGAGCGAGCCGTCTTCAAATCGACCGATTGATATTTCCACCGGGATCGCTTCGTTCGAGCCCAGCGCAACTACCGGTAGTTCCACACGTGCGCCATCATTATCCTTCAAAGACTCGAACAGCCTGTTTAGCATCCGATGCGCTGACGATGCGGTGACATCCCGCAGACTCAAGCCCAGCAAATCCTGGTCAACCGACAACAAGCGCTGGGCGACACTGTTGGCGCACACCACACGGCCCTCGAGATCGAGGATCAAGGTCGCATCCTGGCTTTGCAGCACAGAATCGGGAACCTGATCCAGTGAGCATGCGTCCAAATCCAACGTGTGCTTGAGCGGAACGACTTGTGCAGGTGCGCTAGGCTTCACGGTACACCGGCTTGGCATGATTGTTTTGCGCTTGATTGGTCAAGGCCAGTTCAATGACCTGCAACAAACGTTGACCAGAAAAAGGTTTCTCCAGAACAACCGAGCGTTCCAGCTTCATTTGCTCAAGTAACTGATCGGAGATGTAACCTGAACAAGGAATCCATGCCGCGTCAGGGAAGGCCTGGTTACGATCCAGCCACATGGTGAATCCATTATGAGCCCCGAACTGCAAGTCGAAGATAACTACATCTGGTACGGCAGAACGGTCTGCGGCCAAAGCCTTGTATTCGCCGAAGTTTAGGGCCGTGCGCACGCGATAACCACGAGATTCGAGGACACTGCTGACCCATCGGGTGATCATGGGCTCATCATCAACCACCAGCACAGTCTTTGGCGGACACTCATCACTAGTATACATTTCCACTCAATTATACTGCATCTGCATGAGCCGCGCTATGCAAGCAGGGCGTATTTACCTCGCACAAACTGTCACCACCGCGCTAACATGCGGTTCGTTTTTATTCTAGAAAGACGAGGCAGTAGAGTGCCAAACGATGAACAAATAATGGCGCGGCTAGTGAAGTCAACAGAGGGCGAAATCGCATGATCAGGACGCGTATGCTTGTCGCTGTTCTTCTTTGTACGCAGTTTCTGTGCAGCTGTTCCCGTGATACTCAAAGCCATCAGTTTTTCGTTTTCGGCACCATGGTGGACATCAAACTGGTGGCTGACAATCAACAACTCGAACAGCAGGTGGTCACCGAAATCCACCAGCAATTTCGCGATATGCACCGGGACTTGCACGCATGGAAACCGGGCCCGCTGGTGCGCCTCAATCGCTGCCTGGCCAGCGGCCAATGGTGTGAGGTAGCGCCTGATACAGCTCAGTTGATCATGGAATCGACCGTTTGGACCGAACGCAGCAATGGGCTGTTTGACCCCGGCATTGGTGCCCTGGTGTCACTATGGGGCTTTCATACCGACGATTACCCCATCACCGACCCACCACCCAATCGCAACTCGGTTGATGCCTTGGTGCGGTCACAACCCAGCGTTCTACATCTTCGGTGGAATGCCCAAGGCCAGGTGCGCAGCACCAACACCACAACCCAATTGGATTTCGGTGGTTTTGCCAAGGGTGTGGCGGTGGACAAAGCAGTTGAAATCGCCGCAGAAGCAGGCGTGACCGATCTTATCGCCAACGCCGGCGGAGACTTGAGAGCGGTCGGTTCGGACCACGGGCGGCCCTGGCGAATTGCCATTCGACGCGCATTCGGCGACGGCCATTTGGGCGGTATCCTGACTGATGGCGACGACGCTATCTTCACCTCCGGCGTCTACCAACGGTATGGCGAATTTGACGGCGAACGGTACGCTCACATCATCGACCCCAGCACGGGCCAGCCGGTGTCGGAGCTACTGTCAGCAACAGTAATCGC
>BQJN01000194.1 GCA_021604725.1 Lysobacteraceae bacterium
AGGGCAGTTCCGACGCCTGTACCGGTCCGGCGTCGGCCTGCACCACAGTCCAATCGGTCCTGGGGCCAGACATTGCTGTTGACGAAAATTCGCTGTCACCAGTCGATCAAACAGGCGATTTCGACGATTTCGTGGACAACTGTGAGATCAAACGACTGGACTTCAATGTATTCAACGGCGGGGGTGGAACGTTGGTCAATCCGCGCATTACCGCAGCCAGTACCGATTCCCATCCGACCACCATTATCAAGACCATGCTACCGGCCGCCATCACGCCATCGACGCTGGCAGCTGGCGAGTCAGGTACCGGCTTCATCAAACTGGTGCCGCAGGGACTGGTTCAAGGCGATACTTTCGAGCTGACAATCGAAGTGACCGCCGATGGTTTGCTGGCCCCACAAACAGTCACATTTAGTCTGGCCAATGCCGAGGTCGACGTCCAAAACGTCGCCAGCGAGACATTTACCTTCGAGGCAGGCGAACAGAGCTGGATGCTCAACAGTGGCACCTTTGCAAGAACCAATTCGGCAGGTGCCGGCGCCAACGCCAGCGACTGGTACCTGCAGTCCAGCGCATTCCTTGACAACCAATGTGACCGGTATCGATCAGAGCCGGTGATACTGAACCCGGATTCAACGCTATCGATGTACACCCATTTCGACATCGAAGCGGCATCCGGTGGCCAATGGTACGATCGAGCGAACGTTGGCCTGGTGGCCACCGATCAAACGCGCACCCTTATTCAGCCCAATACCGGTCGAACCTATAACACCGATTCCGGCGGGTCGGCGTCTTTTTCGGGTTGCATTGCGCCCTTGCAGGGGTGGGCTGATACCGCGAGCACCTGGGCATTAAGCGAATGGGATGCCGCGGCTCTGCAAGCGCCGACCTTCGCCGGTCAAGCTGTTCAACTTGAGGTAGCGTACGCTACGGACGTTTCGGTCACCGGCGACGGCTTTCGGTTTGATCACGTCACACTGACCAACTTTGATCGCCTGGTCGCCGACGGCCAGCCCGATGGCAGTTGCACCGTGCCGGTAGAACTACAGAACTATTCCATCGAATGAACCTGCTGCAACCGTTCGCCGCGTAACACGTGGGGTGTGAATTCGAACAGGATGAGTCACTGACAACGAGCGTATTGGCGCTCGTTGTCGGTACCATCTATTTTTTGCGAATCCCTTTCGGGACAGAATATGGTTCAGTACGTTATGACTCGACGTAGTGAACTGACCTGGGCGCTGTGCCTTTGCCTGCTGGCATTTGCCCATCGTCTGATGTTCCTGCTTTCGAACAGCGATGTCGACTGGCCGTTCAGCATCTTTTATGAAGGCGATGGCGAGGCCTATTTCCATTTCGCTCGGGCTATTATTGCCGGACAACCCTACCAGGATGGCCTGCCTTTTCACCCACCAGGTTTTGCTTACTTTCTGGCTGGTGTGCATCAACTGTTTGGGGCCGGAGAGCCCAACGATACGATCAACCATTTTGCGGTTCGCACCCTCATCACCGCCGTCAGCAGCTTGAGCATTGGTTTGATTTTCCTGTTGGTTAGACCCTACTTGGGTCTGTTGCCGGCCATCATCACGGCACTTCTATGCACCTGGCATTTCGGCCTGTACGTGGTGGCGATTTCGCCAGTCACCGAGGGCCTTTACTTGACCATGTACCTGCTGGCCTGGTTGTGGTTCAGCCGCTCACTGCAACACCTTTTGACTGCACCAGTATCGTCAGTTCGACGGCAACACTGGCATGCCATGGGGCTGGGCAGTCTGTGCGGACTGCTGGCACTGACCCGAGCCGAAGCGCTGCTACTTCCCTTCATCTTCGTTGGCCTATTGCTGGCAGGACGGTTTTTCGGCAAGCAGCAGGGCATGCAGACCGTAATCTGTTCAGTGGCTTTGGCGCTGGCATTCTGCCTTACTCTACTGCCATGGACCCTGCACAACCGAACCGCACTACAACAACTAAATGCTCAACTTGATGGGCAAGTTGCCGAGTCGCTGCCCGAGCTGGCGCCAGTCACCGTCTATGGCCCGCTTAACCTGGCGCTGGCGAACAATGCTGGCGCAGACGGCACGTTCTCACGTGACCTGATGTCATCGCAGCGCCTTACCGGCAACCTGGAACTGACCGACCCACAACACCTAAAGTTCGTGCTGCATGGCGATGCCATGGCAATTGACTGGATTGGCAGTCACCCCACAGATTTCCTGGTATTGATTGGCAAAAAGTGGGAACTGACCAGCAGAGCATTGACGCTGGGGTGGACCCAGTGGAACTGGCCGGGAGGCCTCAATGGTGTACGACAACCGGTCGATGTCTTTACGCCCGACCTCACCGTAAACCGAATTGCCCTGCTCGTGCTGTTCGGATTGGGTGCTATCGCCTGTTGGCGGAACGGGCCTGCGGGACGCCAGTGGTTGGGGCTGGTAATGGCGGCAAGCTTGATTGGTGTGGTGAGCACAACCCTGTTTTTCGGCTATGTACGCCAAGGTCTGCTACTACTGCCACTATGGTTCAGCCTTGTGGGTGCTGTATTGTCGGCCACCATACAACCACGCAACTGGTACAACGGGTATCTAAAGCAGCGAACTATTGCCATCCTCAGCATTTTGGTCGTTGCCATGTTTTCGCTGGAATTCACTGGCATTGACGACCAGCGCAATTACCGGGCCAGCGGCACCAACGTCGTTGGCAGCAATCGGCTCAATCGGGACCAGCCGATGCGCCTGGAGGTTTTAGCCGAACCGCCCTCGGAGTGAGTCTTGACTGAACCGCGGCTCGGCAATAAACACATCGTTGGCGTGGCCGACACTGGGGTCAATGCGATGCTTGTTAGGGTGGCCGCTATTAGAAGAAAAAGGACCGCGAACGGTCCTTTTTCACATCACTTACAGACCGATGCGCTCGATCTGTTGCTACGACACAGTGGTCGTCACATCCCCTTCATAATGGTGGCCATGGCCAGTACGACGTAACCGACGACGACTGTCCAAAACGCATAGGCGCTGACAAACGGAATGGCAATGAAGGTAGACAGCACCCCCAAAATAACCAGAACCGCTGAGATCATGAAAAACATCTTGCTCGGTGCGTTAAGTGTCATATCTTTTCCCTCTTTTGTTGAATTATTGAAAACCGCATTTCGTTGAATCCGGCACCATCAGTATAGGCCATTGGTATTTGGGACGATTCGAAGTCGGGTTTCAGTCGATGGAACCCGTTTTTCACCACGGACGAGCACCTGCCCACGCAGTGACGCCGGTGAGCGTTACGGTCTTTACCTCGCCGCAATCTGCACAGGGTCGTCACTTCCTTCCAACCAAAATTGAGTTTCAGGCATTTTGTCCGTATTTTAAGCTTTTTGCGGCTGGGCAATTTCGTGGTCGACTTTGACAAGCTACTTCAAGACACGCTAATCATTTGGACCACCATTGACCCGATCAGCACGTTGGCCATTTTTTCCGGATTGACCGGCCATCTTGCCCCGCGGGAAAGGCGTCGAACGGCGATTCGTACTATCGCTTATGCCACCATGGTGCTTCTTGGTGCCATAGTGGTCGGTCAATTGTTGCTTGGTGCCATGGGCATCAGGCTCATATCCTTTCAGCTTGCCGGCGGCATAATCTTGTTTTTGTTTGGGCTGCAGATGATCTTCGGTTCAGGCGCGGAAAACGGTGACAAGGAACCTGGGCATGACATCGCGGTGTTTCCGCTGGCCATTCCCGCAACGGCCACACCCGGTGCCATTCTGGCGGTCATCCTGCTCACTGACAACAGCCTGTATTCAATCCCGCAACAGGCAGCGACCGCAGGCGTGGTACTCGCCACGCTCGGCGTGACACTTGTTTTATTGCTCCTGTCCACGCAAATAATGCGGGTTCTCGGTCAGGGCGGCGCTTCGATTCTGACCCGAATCATGGGCATGATCCTGGCTGCATTCTCAATCGAACTGGTGATGGATGCGCTGGGCGTCGAGCGCTGGCTATCGGGCTAGGCCGATTCGAACGTTTCTGGCCGTATGCCAGTTGGTAACAGTCGCCCAACAACGATGCTAGACTGACAGGCTGCCTACTAGCCAATACCTGCAATGAGTCCTGACGCCATACTTTTGATTGTGTACATCCTGCTCGCCCTGGGTGTGTCCT
>BQJN01000195.1 GCA_021604725.1 Lysobacteraceae bacterium
TTCGTGCATCAACGCGACGACCAGGGGCAGTGGCAACAGGCGGCCCAATTGCTGCCCGCAAACCCTGTGCAGGCGATGCGATTTGGTGCCTCAGTCGCTGTTAGTCCCGACCAGTCGACGATATTGATCGGTGCACCCGGCGAAGCGAACCGAGATGGCGCAGCCTACCTGTTTCGACGCCAAAGTGACGACCAGTGGTCAGATCCCATACGCATTCCACCGCCCGAGGACATGGCCGCTACCGAGTTTGGCAGCGCGGTGGCCCTGAGCAATACACAAGCCTTCATCGGCGCCCAGCGACACAAGCAAAACAACCGCGCGGGCGGCTTGGTCTTTGCTTTTGATTCCGCGACGACGCCGCTCGCTCTGACACAATCATTCGCCCATGGTGACTACGCTCATGGCGATCGATTCGGTGCGTCCATGGCGTTCGACCCGCTCGCCAGTCGGCTGATCGTTGGCGCCCCGTACCGAGACCATGGCAGCAAGCAAAAGGCGGGTGCCGCCTATGTCTTTTCACAACAATCAGGGCAATGGTCAGAACAGGCCAAGTTGTTGGCGTCCCCAATTCGGGCTGGCGACCGCTTCGGCAGCGCTGTGGCCATTAGCGGCGAATTGGCAGCGGTCGGCGCACCGCTAAGAAACATATCGCGGGTCTCAAACACTGGGGCGGCCTTTGTATTTACCGCCAACGATGAGCAATGGGATGAAGGCCGCGAACTTGTGGCAAATGACGCAAACCTGGCCGACCAACTGGGACGGGCCGTGGCCATTGCCAATGGTCGCGTGGTCGTCGGCGCGCCCTTTTACGACGAACCGGGCACGAATGCCGGGGCCGTATTGATCTTCGCTCAACAGCAAGGTGACTGGCAGCTGGCCCTGCAGCGGCAAGGACACGATACCGTGAGTGGCGATCGGTTCGGAATCGCCGTGGCAGCAGACAGTCGTGCCATGTTGGTGGGGGCCGAACTAAGCGACCAGGTGGCTCCTAGAGCGGGATCAATTTATTTCATGCGAACCGACGGCTAAAACCCAGCGCCAATGCACATATTTCGGCGCCGTTGCAGCTAGCGAATGGTCGCTGCGATGAAGGTGGTGTCATCATGATCGAAGGGTTGCCTTGAGAAGTCGCCCATGGCATCGAGCACCTGACGCTTGAGTTGTCGTGCGTCTCGATCACCCTCGGTCAATACGTTCATCAGCCGAGTTTCGCCAAAGCGCTCGCCGTGCCCGTCCGGCACGTCGATCAGACCGTCGGTATGCAGGAAGATCTGATCACCCGGGCGCAACTTGACATCGCATTGATCAAAGCGTTGATCTTGCCCAACGCCCAGCGGCGCATTGCCGCCGGCCGGCACGCGAGGCAGTTCGATCTTGATCCAATCAGACTCATTTTCGCGCCGCACAAGTATCGGGTGGTGGCCTGCGCTAGCGTAGTAGAGGTCCTCTGATAGGCGTTGGAAGCTGGCGATGGTCGCCGTCGTAATCGCCCGAAACCCGGTATTTACCGCGTATTGATTGAGCTCACGCAGAATGGAGTCGCCGCTGGCACTATTGATTCGTTCGAGCAATTGCCCGTAAAGCTTCTGGCTAATGTCAGCCACTACCTCGCCGTGCCCGGTGACATCGGCGATAGCAATTTTGGTCAGGACATCGCCCTGGCAGCAACTCAAGAAATAGATGTCTCCCCCTTTCTGCCCATCAGCCGATGAAGAAAACAAGCTGGCGACCAGGCCGCCGGTCTCCGCTTCCAGGTCTGCACCATGAACGCCGCCCCATATCGCCCCGCAACCGATCTTCTGTTGACTCATCCAATGCTCCGTTGACGTTAGTGATGGCCGCCCGAACAACTTAAGCAGCACGCCACAATAGGACCCGAGCAAGCGTGTTTTTGTTTCACATTGGCGCGTCGATGGACGGCAAGACATGGCGCTCAACCATATCGAATGGCTGCTCCATCTCGGGAAACAAGCCGTAATTCTCGCCAGTGAAAACGGCCACCAGCTCAAGTGCAGGAAAAACCATGATGAATTGGCCGCCGTTGCCCCAAGCCTCGAATGAGCGAATGACGCGCCCGTCCAGGTCGCGATCGATCATTCGCCACAAGTAGCCAAAGTCCTCGCCATACAAGTCGCTGGTCGCGTGCTTTTCAGTCGATTCCTTTATCCATTGCTGCGATATCAGCCGTTGTCCATCCCAGGACCCGTCGTTTAGATAGAGCTGTCCGAACTTTGCCATGTCCCGTGGTCGCAAATTCAGACCCCCGCCGGTCATCGCCAGGCCCTGGCTACCCAGGGAGTTGGTGATAGGCCACCGGTACTCGCTTATGCCCATTGGGCCAAACAGATAGCGATTGGTGAACGCAGGAACGGACAATCCAGATGCGCGGGTGATGACATTGCCGACTGCAACCACGCCGCTGGTGGCGTACGAGAACACCTCGCCGGGATCAGCCCGCAGCGGTTGATCCAGATAGAACTTGATCCAATCATCGGTTGGGTACATGGCATCCTCATTGCCACGAATGCCTGATGTCATACTGAGCAGGTGACGCAGTGTAATCGCCCGTTTCCGCTCATCCCAATTCTCGATCGAGCCTTCATATTCCGGAAAGTACGGAAGCAGTGGTTGATCAATAGATGCGATATGGCCTTGATCGATGGCGATGCCAACCAGTGCTGAGGTCAGGGCCTTCGATGCCGACCGCATGGAATGCAACTGGTTTCGATCAAACCCGCCAAAGTATTCTTCAAGGACTAGAACGCCACCGCGCGCCAGCAGGATGCTATTGATCCCACTGTACTCCCCCGACCGCACGCGCTCGACCATCTCGACAAGGTGGGCGGTCTGCATGCCATGGTCGGCCGCGGAGGCGGTTGTCCAGCCGTCATCGACTTGCTCAGGTGCGCCATAAACGTAAGGCGCTCGATCGCACCCACTCAAACAGACGGCGGTCGACGCCACCAACACTACGGGAAGCCAAGATTTCAACACGGGATTTCCATTCTTTGCTGCAATCCCTTTCGACGCTTGGTCGACACCAAGGGTTTAATCCAGTATTTGGATCAACCTGGCAATCGCCGCACACCCTGCCACACGAAGTTGAACCGATCAGCCCAGATCGCCAACGATAACTGTCGCAACAACTTGCGTCGCATGCGCCGCTTGCTATTTCGATGTGCTTTGGCATCCAGCGACTGTGCGTAGTCGCCAGCCAGTTCAAGCGCCTGATCCATTAGCGCGTCCTTGTTGACGACGCGATCGAGAAAGCCAGCATCCACTGCGCTTTGCGGATTGTGTACTTCGGACATCAGAACCGCCCGGTCGAAATGCCCCGGCTTTAGCCGCTGCCGACAAATGACAATGGCGGAGTAAGGCATGGTCAGCCCGATCGCTACTTCGTTGGCTGCGATTTTGTAGTCCCCATCAGCACCGATTCGGTAGTCGCCAGAGAGCAATAGAAACGAGCCCATCGCCATGGCATGGCCGCTACATGCGATGATCACTGGTGTTGGAAAGGCCAGCAGCCGTCTCGACAACTTGAAGCCGCCGATCAGCATGTTGAAGGCATCCAGAACGCCGTGCTTCAACACCTTCAAATCAAAGCCAGCACAAAAAAGGTCGTCTCGTCCGGTCAACACCACCACGGCATTGGCTTGCTCAGCCTGGTCCAGTGCCTCATTCAGTTGCCGTAACATCTGCAAAGACACAACGTTGCTCTTGCCATCATCCATGACGATGGTGGCTATACGCTCGGTGATATTGAGATGAACAATCGCTTTGCTGGCTTCCGACATTACTGACTCGATCCTGCTACAGCTTCGACCATGTTACCGCAGCGTCCCACTTCGCAGGCGTTCTCGTCAATGCATCTGAGTTCCGCACGTCCCGGAAAGGAGGCAGGCGTTTTGATGTCATCGACCAACTTGACCTTTTTCAAAATCCGCAAAACCCACCATCCGGGATCCCATTGTCCCGGCTCAACTCCCAGTTGTGCCGAGCCTGGAAAAGCGTGGTGATTGTTGTGCCAACTCTCACCCATGGTGATTAACGCGCACCACCGAACATTGAAGCCCTGGACACTTGCGTCATCAACATGCCACCTTCGACCGCCCTTGTTGTGTGCAA
>BQJN01000196.1 GCA_021604725.1 Lysobacteraceae bacterium
GTGACTGTGGCATCATCGGTGACCGCGGGAAACACCGTGGCTCCGGGTCCCGAAGCCCAGGTAACGCTCGCCGTGTTGATGATCTCCTGGCCCGGCTGCACACTGCTGCCCAAGGTGTAGTTGACGGTGATGAGCACGCTCTCGTCCTGCAGCACAGGTGGCCCTGGCTGCACCGGCAAGACCGAATCAACGACCAAGGTGTTGGCCTGCTGGCCATCGGCAGCGCTGTCGTTGCCGTCGGTCAGCGTTAACTCCGTTTGGTCACTATTGAAGCTGCCCTGCGTTGCAATTGGGGTGCCCGCTGGCAGCGCGTCAACGGTAACCCGGAAGGAAATAATTTCAGAGTCAGCGGCTAACAGAGCCCCCAATGCGACGCTCAACGTTGGTGCCGACCCATCATCTTCGACCCCTTGCGAACTGGCTAAACTGCCGCCAACATACGTCACCTCGGCCGGCAGCACGATGTCGAATACTGCGTTGGTCACAGCGCCGCCGTTGTTCAACACATGTACCCGATATTCAATTTCATCACCGGCGTCGGGGTTGCCGTCCATGTTGCCATCGGTGAACAAGATCGCCTCCATCGTGGCGCGGATTTCAAAGTCGCGCGCCGGCGGTATCGGCTGGTCGATCATCAAACCGCTACTCAAACTACCGGTTGTTGGCAAAGCCTGGCCTTGGCGGTTTTCCACCGACACCAGTGCCGCTCCAGTCAGGGCCGAAACGGCTGGGTCCTGCACAACAACATCGTAGGCAAAGGCGTTACCGACGTTTTCCACTGACAACACATAGGTCAAGGTGTCGCCCGCATCGGATGCTGAAATGTCACCATCCACCGGCAAGCTGGCCGGCGGGGGCGATATGGTGGCATCTGCCGCGGCGTTGTCTGACGCGAAAATGCCTTTGGTGATCTCCAGCGCCGGAGCCCCGACCATCAATCCGACCGTTGCGGTGCTTTCGCTCAATTCGGCGGCAGAGTTCTCAGACGCACCGGTCAGCAAATTGGTCAATGACAGATCGTCGGCAAAGGGACTGTCGACCACGGTCATCTGCACATCAATCGCGATCGTTTCCACTACGCTAGGGTTACTAGACAGGTCCGGCCATTCGACGCGCAAGCTATTGGCACCGGCATCGACTAATATTGAGCTTGGCACCAGCCCAGCCGTGTCCGTTGGCGAAAGCATGATGTCAGGGCCACCGAAGGTCGTGTCCAGGTTGGTGACGTCGAACACGGGCAGCGGCCAATAGTCCTCAAACACAATATCTGCCGCATCGCCAGAGGCAATCTCGGCGCTCAACCGGAATGTAATGGTATCGCCCGGGGCATATTGGGGCAGTGGGTTGACGATAGATTTGCTAAACAACGCATCAGGCACCGCAACCGCGCTCCCGCTGTTGTCGCTGCAGGCGGCGGCACCGGCTGTCAGGTCATAGCTGAGAGTCGCGTCGCTGGTCAAATGGTCACCGGCCAGCACGGGCTGACCGCTCGCCGTGTAGATCTCATCGATGGTCGCGGTGAACGTGACGGTGCCTTGCACATCACCATTAATCGTGCCGGCCACAGCGGTGATGTCGTACGTCACGGTAGTGACCCCGGACCCATCGACCATGACCGTTGGCACGATGGCTACATTGCCACTGCCAAGATCCAAAGTCAGATGCGAGCCGAAAGTGAATCCATCATTCAGAGTGACTGTAAGCTCAACCGTGTCGGCGGCCGCGAATGAGGAAACAGCAAACTGTTGAGTAAAGGTAACCGTATCGCCCGACACTGCCTGGCTCGACGCCACCCCTTGCTGCAGAACAATATGCTTGGCGGTGATGTCTGAATTGCTGAGCAAGCTGGCCTGTGGCGTATCGTCCGGAAATTCGTAGTCGAACGCCAGGTTGTTGGTCAGTGTTGAAACCGAGCAGTTGCTCTCGTCAAGAACGTCGGGTACCCGCGTCAGGTAGCTGATGGTCACTTCATTGCCGACAACACCGTCGATGCGGTCAAAAGCAACACGCAAGGTGCCGCCTGGGGTGACTGTACTGGGTTCCAGCAACGCAACGCCATTGATACCACCGGAGATTGTCACCGGACCCACGTATTGCATGCCGGCGGGCAACAGGTCATCGACGACCAGGTCGAATATGGAATGCCCCGCTGCCACGTCTATGTTTACTGTAAAGCCTTGCTCATACACGCCGACGCCGCCCGGAGCGGCCTCGCCCTCGTTGGCCGCATTGGACTTGTCGATCACCACCAGCCCCGAGGTCAACGTGGCATTCTGTGATGCGCCCTCGATGGGCCCGTTGATGCCGGTCGCGGTGTCCCCGTAGCGGTAAACCGGCTGTACAACCAACGGTAACGCCAGTCCAGGGCTGGTCCCGCTGGCGACGGTCGCGCAAATGGCCATGGGCAATGCCGGGCCGGCGGTGACCACCGAGCCCAACGGATAATGCAATGCAAACAAGCTTGCCCCTTCCGGGCCGGTCACGACACCACCTGTCAATGGATCGGTCAGTTGGTTGCCAGGGGCCGCTGGAAAAACGCCGATCGCCGCAGTCGATACTGCACTGCCCGAAAACGTCGCTGAGTCAAAACTCACTTCAGGAGGTACAGTCAGCCGCAGGTAAGGACCAAACCCGGGTGACCCACTGTTGCTCAATTCAGCGTCAAAGCACGCCTGGTTGCCGGAAAGCAGAAGCTCGCCGGCGATCGTGGCGATGTTGGGTGTTTGAGCGAGGACCAGGTTGTGTGACAGCAAACCTGCCAGAATCGCTATCGTGCGCAAAATGTATCGCTTCAAAGCCGCCCCTTGAATTTTGCTACTAGATCAATGCCCCGAAGCTGGTTGCGTTGCGCAAGCCCCCCAAGGGTCGATCATTCTAGCAGGCCTGCTGAGCGACTTAGTTATGCTGACAAGTTGACGCTACAAAAGGTCACAAAAGCCGGTATGCTCTGCTGCCTTGGAAGCCGACAAAGCTGACCATGAAAGCGCAACCAAGTCGCAAGCAACTAGCCTCACTGGCCGCCATCCTGATCGTTAACGCCTTCGATCAATACAACGATGACTTTCGAGCCATCACCCAGCGATCGCTGCGCCTGTTCGAGCAATGCCGTTGGCCCCACATGCAGCAGGCCGCGGCCCAGCGCATCGACCTGTATCGACAGGCTATTACTGAAACGGTCGGGACGCTTGCAGAGGCCCTGGGGCCGTATCAACATGACCAAACGCTGTGGGCCGAAATCAAGGCTGTTTACGCCGAATCGATCGATGCCATCACCGATCGCGAGCTGAACAAGACCTTTTTCAACTCCCTGACCCGCCGCTTTTTTGGCACCATCGGCGTTAACCATCAACTGGAATTTGTCGATATCGATGTCGGGCCGATTGACGACATTCGGGATTTTCCACCGTTGCGCCATTACCGACTCGATGCAAACGAAAGCACGGCGACCGTGCTATTGCGAGATTGTGGTCTGGACGTTGAGTGGCAGGATTTCGATCGCGACGCCAAGTACCTGCATGCCAGGCTGCTCGAAATGAGTGAGACATTCACCGACGTCGAACTGTTGTACACCCCATTTATTAGACACACGCGCTGTTTGCTGGTCGGCCGCGCCGTCGGACCCAATCATAGCCGCCCATTTCTCATTGCCCTGCTCAACGATGAACAAGGCCTGCGTGTTGACGCTGTCATTCAATCCGCCGACACCGTCAGTATCCTGTTTGGCTTCACTCGCTCCTATTTTCACGCCGACCTGCACCCGGTCGGGCCGGCTGTTCGCTTCCTGAAAACCCTGATCCCTGACAAATCTGTGGCCGAGTTGTACACAGTGGTCGGACGTG
>BQJN01000197.1 GCA_021604725.1 Lysobacteraceae bacterium
GAACACTCGGATTACCCGGTCGATGTCGTAAAGAGTCTCAGCAAAGTTGGCGCCGATCTGGATGTCGATCCGCACAAGGTGAAGGCCTTGCGACCAGACCTGGTGATTGCGTCCGACACAGTGCCGGGCCATGACCGCTGCATAGCTGCGCTGCGCGACGAGGGATTGGCTGTCGAGGTGATCGCACCTCGGTCGCTGGCCGATGTAGCCAACGATATGCGAACCATTGGCCGACTACTTGGCGTTCCAGAACGAGGACAGGCACTTGCTTCGGCGTTTGAACTGCAGCTGTCCAATTGTAGTCAGCCGCAACAATCGAGCCCACCTGTATTGGTGGAGTGGTGGCCGAAGCCGGTGATTGTGCCGGGAAAACAGTCCTGGGTTAGTCAACTGCTGCGACTGGCTGGCGCCGTCAACCCTTGGGAGAGTCACGACGTTGAGAGCTTGCCGGTGCAACCATCAGAGGTGATTGAGGCTGCGCCAGAAGCAGTCGTCATCTCCTGGTGTGGGGTGGCAGAGGACAAGTACCATCAGCATGTGGTGCAGCGAAGAGTGGGTTGGGAATCGGTGCCGGCGGTGGCCAAAGGCCACATCTTTCCGGTCACTGAAGCCTGGTTGGGGCGGCCCGGTCCGAGATTAATCGAGGGACTGCAAGCGCTGCAGCACGTGGTCAGATCGATTTCATAAGAGCTTTTCGCACCGCGTCGGCCTGATCGTCCTCCAGTCCTCCAGTGATCGCCAACTCCAGCGCCGCCAAAGACAGGGTTTTATAAAGCGACCTGATGTCGTCGCTCGGCAGAGTCTCCATTTGCTTGACGATGACCTCGACATCGCCGCGCGTGATCGGCCCGGTCATGGCATTTGCAGGCCCAATTCGGGCAATGTTCTCAATCGTACCCTGAACCAGTGGCGTCAGTATTTGAGCAGCTTTGCTGTCATCAATGCCGGCAGACTGCAAGCAGCGGATCGCCGACTGCATGATCAGCGGCAGGAAGTTACTGGCGAACACCGTGCCTGCGTGGTAAAGCGGTCGGTTCTCCGTAGTTAAATCGAATAGCTGCGCACCTATTGATGTGAAAAGCTTAGAAACGGGGGCGTGCGCGGCATGATCCCCCTCGTAGGCGACCCATGTGCCTGCAAAATCCTGCGCAGTCATTGTCTCGTTGGCGAAGCTTCGTGCCGGGTGAGCGGCGGCAATTGAGTAGCCCAGGGCTTTAAGTGGCTGAAAAACAGCGACCGGCGTTGCTCCACTTAAATGGACGATAATCTGTTGGTTGACCGGCCCCAGCTCTGCCAATTGTTGCGCGACGCTCGCCAGCGCCTGATCACTGACCGCGACCACGATGATATCGGCCGGCGGCAGCGCGTCAATCGCGCCTGGGCGGCCTTGGCCGACAAAGTGGCAAGCTTCCTTTGCAGTTGCCTGGCTTCTGGTCACAACGCGGTCGATGCAGTACTGACCGGTCTGGCACCACATCCGACCCAATAACTTGCCTGCACGACCGGCGCCAATCAGGTGCAGGCGCTGCTTTAAGGCGACCACGTTGCAATCATCAAGTTAATTCGCATGTCTACAGTCTGCGCTACCAACATGGTGGATTCGTCGGCGCTGACAGCCATAGTAAGCCCAACGGCGCTGGGGTGCACGTTTGCGGCGGTGTCGATCTGGCCGGTATCAAAAGACAGGCGTTGCACAAGGTCCTCATGACCGAAATACAGGAACTGTTGGCCGGCAGTCCAGTGTTCCCACTCACTGGCCAGGGGCCGTTCCGACACACGATGCAATTGGTCTTGGTCATCCAGTTCCCAGACACCATCCTCGGCCACCATTGACAACATAACTCGGCCATCGGGTGTGACCTCAATGCGATTAGCGTCTACATCTGCGCGTAAGCGGAAGCTGCTGGTGCTTTTTTGCCACTGCATGACACGCCCACGGTCGAGGTAGAGTATCGAGTCGCTGCCAAGGTATCGCCCGGTGTTGGCATCGGGGCCTGGTATCGGCACTTCATGGGTCTCACCTGATTGAGCATTGGCTTCAATCAAATGACTACCTTTGCCAGTGAACACGGAGGCCAACACAGTTTTGCTGTCGACAGACCACGCGGGGCGAGACAGGCGGCCCCCGGGCGTCTGGATCAGCATCCGAGGCTGACTACCGTCGGCTTGCGCCAGCCACACTGCACTGCGATCAGTGCGGTTTGAGATGAAGGCAATGAGCTGACCATCCGGCGACAGTGTGGGGTGGTTGTCGTAACGTCTCGACGACAATAGAGTCTTGATTGCACTACCGCTTTGTAGATCGACCTCTATGATGTCGCATTGATAGAGCGAAAGTTGATAGATGAGTTTTCCGGTTTTTGGCGAAAAATCCGGATAACGACCACCATCGCCGCCTATATCGACCGGAGATTGACCAAACCGCAAGGTGCGCAAAGCCAGCCGGCCATCGCGGTCGGACGCGTACACTACGCGCTCTTCGCCCACCCAGTCAGCACCTTCTACCAGTTGCTGATCGAAGGTCCATTGGCGCAGCTCAGGCCGGGTACCGAGGCGAACACTAAACAATTCACGGGTAATGACATTGCCGCGACCAAACAGAATCTCACGGCCATCGGCCGAGTATCGGGGGTCCTGATCGGCTTGCCCTGCGGGCGGGTCGGTCAGTGGGTGGACTGTTTCGTTATGCAGGTTCAACACCGCAAGGCCGGCGGTAAATGGGTCTTTTCCCGGATGGGTAAACACCAGGAAATCACCGTCCGGTGCCAGATCAATTGCACCGCGCCCAGCCTGCCAACACTTGGCCAGCGCCTGTCCGGTGGATTGGCCTGGACGTTGCACCATGACCTGGCAGACCTGCTGTTCACTCAATTCGGTCCAGGCCAGGGTCTGGCCATCGGCACTGAACACTGGCGACCTTAGTCGGCGGCCACGTTTTAGTGTTTGCGCTGGCGCATCACCCGAAACTGCGGTTAGCTGAATGGCGCTACTTTGCCCAGGGCCCAGCAAAATATGGACGACGCTATTGCCATCATGAGTAAATCTTCCCTGATATTCGAGCTGTCCCGAGCCCAGGACCGGTCGAGCATCGTGCAGGCCTGTATCCTGTTTTTGACCACCATCGATGTGCCACCAGGCAGCCAGACCAATCGAGATCACCACAACGGCGATGAACACCGTCTCTAGTACGCGGCGCTTTGCTGTGGGTGGTTGAAAAACTGGAGTCGGTTCGACCAGTAACCGATACCCTTGCTTGGGAATTGTCTCAATAAACCGCGGCTGTTTGGCATCGTCATCAAGCAACTGACGCAGTTCTGCGATGGTCCGGGACAGCGCTTCTTCATTGACCACGCGCGGCCCCCAAACCTGGTCCAGCAGGTCCTGGCGACGACAAAGCTGGCCGGCAGCGCTGGCCAGTACCAGCAACAAATTCATTTGCCGAGGCTGCAGCTTGCGTTGCGTCTGACCGTTGTCGATGGTTGAGCCATCGCGATCCACTCGCCACGGTCCCACATTCAAGCTGTCAGACACGGCGTCGTCTGTTGCGTATCACAGGTTTGTACCAAGGCGGCGCTGTTTCATTTGATGTTTCGGTCATGGGGCGAGGAACACAGTAATGCAAATGATCGCGATGTGCCGGGTCATTCGCAAGCTTCGCGAACATTTTGCGAAGTTTTCGCACAGGCCGCGAAGGTGACTGAACAAGCATTGTTGGCTGGCATTTACAACACATGACCGGCGCTGGCGCGGCCGGTCACAACAAGGAGATCCACCAATGAAAAATACACAGTCGATTCCC
>BQJN01000198.1 GCA_021604725.1 Lysobacteraceae bacterium
ATGGCTAATCGTGGACGACCTCTAACTAGAGCGCGTCCACAGATAAGTGTTTTGACGCGCTCGCCCTGGCACACGGAAGTGCCAGCATTTTCCAACTTGTTGAAAATGAAGGGTTTCAATGACCGCGCTCCTTGAAACCCGTGTCCGCGTTAGCCATGGATGGCTAATCGTGGACGACCTCTAGCTAGGAGCAACGCTAGGCACTAAACGCTTGTCGCCTATGCTGTGCTGTTGTGGCGTTCCGGTCTGGCTATCAGCTGTTTGTGCTAACTTGAGGGGCCGTATCCGCTGCGGAGAAGAAGATGCCAATCAAGTACGTTCGAATCATCCTGGTCGCCGTCGCCACCGAAGTCCTGGCCATCTTGGCCCTGGTGCTGGCCATCATTGCATTCGGCCCCTCCGATCCGGACGCCGCACAGGTCTTTGCTGAGAAAACCGGCTATTGGCTTGGCCCGTTGGCCGGCTTCGTTTTCTGCCTCATCGGCGGTTGGTTTGTTGCTCGAAATCTAGCGAGCCATCAGTTGATCAATGGATTGCTGGTCGGCGTCGTAGCAGCGATCATCGATATTGCGCTATTGTTCGCCATGGGTTCGGAGTTTCAACTGATCTTCGTTGCGTCCAATACCGGTCGCGTGGTTGCCGGGTTGATCGGTGGCTGGCTAGGGAAGCTCTGATTAATTCGAATGCGGCTCTGCGTGACCTCAAGCGCGCAGTTGCTAGGCGCATTCCGCTAGCCACTCGCACCCAGCCCGACAACCCATAATCAGGCTATTGCAATCACCGGGCGGCCCTCTTTTATGGTTCCGATGCGTCGGTGGCTATCTGGCGAATCACGCCAACGCCCTCAAGCGCGGCCAGGTAGTCAGCAACATACGCTTCCGGTACTTCACCAAGCTCGGCGACCAGCCACTCCCGTATGTCAGTGACGCTACGCTTGCCATCGACCAGATTCAACGCTTCATAGGCAAACATGCCAGAACTGCCCCAGGGGGTGCTGTGCGTACTGATCTTCAACCCGGCCAAGACCTCGCTATCTACATGCTCTTGCAGCCAGGCGTAGTCAAAGCCGCGCATCGGGCCTTTCAGGTCTGAATTGCGTCGATAGACCGTCCCATTGCGCGGCACCTCAATCATTGGCACCGCCAGGGGGAGCATTTCGGCGAGTTGTTCGAGATAGCGAACCGCTGCCTGATGATCGTTTTCACTTAGCTTGGCAAACGGTTCGACGCTATGCACCTTTTTGCGCTCCATTTCGAAGTGCACCCTGCTGACCGCAGCCGCATCCGAAGCTGGCAGTGCCGCCCTGCGCTCCAGCAAAGTGGCTGCACGGATCAGTGCATTTCGCTTCAGCAAGCTCATCACAGCAGGCACATCTCGATCAGACATATTGGCCAGATACCACGCGGTTACCGCCCCAATGAAAGCCGCACGCTTCAATTTCGTCGGATCAATATTGGCCGCCGAATCGTAATTGGTGTGGATGTAGCGATCCGGCCAGTCATGCAAATACAGACCCGGGATGCGCCAGGTGCCTTCGAAGAACACATCGTGGTCGCTGCCAATGCTAAGTCCTTCCATTTGCGCCAGCAGTGGTTCCTGGCCGCCCTCTGGCGAAGTCAGAGGGAAGGCAACCGATTCGCCCCCAGCGTGGCGCAAGGTTTGGTCATTGATGAAATGACCGATTTCATGGCCGAGGTCGGCAATGAAGGAAGGCACACTGTAAGGCCCGCCGGAAATGCGAAACACCGATTTGGTGACCGGCCCGCCGCCCACCATGTCCATATGGATGTTGGCCTTGATGCGATCAACATCGGGATGTTCGGACAGGTACATGATGCTGCCCTCGATCTCTGCCGGCCACAGAAAGCGAATACTTCGCGACGGCCTGGGTAGGATGCCTTCAGCGATCAAAGCATTGAGCGAACGCGCCACCTCGAGGATGGAGACACAACCTGATGCGTTGTCGTTGGCACCCGGTCTGGGGTGATCAAGGTGACAGGTGAAATGGATATCTTCTTTGGCCTTGTCAGTGCCATGGATCGCTGCCGTGGCGAAACGAAATTCACCTTCTTCATGTGTGGCATCGACCTTGGCGTGGAAAGTTATCACCTCACCTGAAGCCAGCCGTTGTTGCAGCTTGCGCGCGTCACCCAGGGAAATCATGAAGCCAAATGACTTGGTCCTGGCGAACGCACCCATATGGCCCCAACGCACCAATCGGTCGTCCTTCAACCACCAAGCTGATTTTTGATTGGGCGCGTAGGAAATGATCCCGGCGGCGCCCAACTCGCCCACTGCCCGTTCAACGACCGCGCCCGGCTGACTCGAGGTCAATACCAGCTTGCCGCTGACGTCCTTGCCCGCAAAGTCGGCGTCCTGGCCAGCGCCAATGTCGACAAGCTCCGCTGTAACATCGGCGGACACGCTGTCCTGAGCCAAAGACAAGGGAACTGAATCCCAGTCGCCGAATCTGGTTACGCGCTGCCATTGGTCACCACCGTTTTTTGCGACCTCCCAAAGCTCCGCGCTGGCCACATTCCAAACCAACCGTGACTTCTGCGTGCCATACAGCGTTTCGCCATCAGCCTTAAAGGTCACGGTATCGACCTCGTCCAGGCCATAACTGCGAAGTTGATCGAGAATGTGGTCGGTTGCCGCATCAAACTGGCTGCTATTGCGCATGCGATGCTGCAGGGTGATGGTATCCAGGTTGCGTTTGGCCGCTTCGCCAGAGGTTTCGGCGGCGATATGCGCCAATACCTGCTCATCGATAAGCTCTCGGAAGTCGGCAGCCGCCGACAGGGAGTAAAAGGCCAGAAGTGAGATGCTGACTGAAACCAATGGACGGGGCATTTCTTGCGACCTTTTGTTTTGATATTGACAAAAGATTCTAGCAAGACCGCAGGGCCTGCCGACGATTGATTGCTTGTGCACGTTTAGCGCAGCACTCGCAACACCGACCTGTTGTTGCCGGGCAAGCAGCTAAATCAACCGTCCCTGCTGTCAATCAACGTCCTGGCTTTGAATGCGTTATTCTTGGCGGCGGCCCCGACCCGCAAAATGAATAGAGGTAACTCATGGTTTCGCGATTGCTCTACGCCCTACTAATAACAACCCTTATCGCTTGCAGCCCAGAGCAAGAACCCATTGACAGTGGCCAAGCCGACGTGGCTGCCACGCCCGAGCCGGCTCCACTTCAAGCAGCAACAGAACAAGTTGCGACCCTGATTTTGCGTGATGGTGTCGTCGTAACCGTCGATCAGGACACACCAACAGCCAACGCCGTTGCCATTGCCGGTGATCGAATCCTGGCCGTCGGGACCAACGAAGACATTGACCAACTGGCCGGCCCCGACACTGAAATCATTGATCTGGCGGGCCGCCTGGCGATTCCCGGATTTATCGAAGGCCATGGCCACTTCACCAGTCTGGGCCAATCGAAAATGGTTCTCGACCTGAACAATGTTGAAAGTTGGGACGAGATCGTAGCCATGGTAGCCGCCGCTGCTGAACAAGCGCCCGATGGCAGCTGGATTCTCGGCCGTGGCTGGCATCAAGAGAAATGGAAGGAAGTGCCCTGGCCCAACGTCGAAGGGCTTCCTCTGCACAAATCTCTGAGCGATGTCAGCCCAAACAACCCGGTGTTGCTCGGTCACGCC
>BQJN01000199.1 GCA_021604725.1 Lysobacteraceae bacterium
AGAATAACCCGCTCCGACGAATAACAAGGTGTTGAGCAAGTCCCAGCTGATGCCCGTGGTTACCCCTGCCCGTAAATCACCCAGATCCACTGACTCCTGACCCCATACTTCGCCGAAGTGAGCCAGTGCAACGAATCGCGGCCCCTCAAGCGGAGTCTCCAGTGATCTCAATGGAAACAACATGCCACCTGCGACGAACAGGGATCGTCTACCGATCAGCTCGCCCTCAGCGAACCCGGACATGGTGTCGAGACCGCCCAAGGTGACATAAGCGGATGCCGGCAAGTCCCCTTCTACCCATTCCGCTCTGCCTTGCAGTACAACGGCGGAACTGCGACCCACAGGAAAACGCCAGCGTCCATTGATGAGGCTGTGACTGTAATTGGTTTCGCTACCAAGGTCTGCAAAATACTGATCATGCTCGAGCCTGATGTCCTGCCCCTTGGTCGCCAAAACCGACCGATTCATGGTATCGATTCCCAGGCGCAATCGCAGAGAAGCCTCATCGTCATTGAAGTCTGGAAACTGCGGGATGCCGATTCGCCGAGTGCCATCAGCGCGGCCACGCCACACCCCGGCGCGAAATTCCCAGGCCAGTTGTTCCAAGCCAATGTCGAATCCGGCACCGAAATCGGTTCGGCGATACCGAGCGATTACGTCCGTGTCCAGAAAGAAATCTTCGGTCCTGCGATGCAATCTGAAGTAGGGGGAAACAAACCAGCTCTGTTCAAAGTTCATCGGTTGAAACAGTGCGGTGCCCAAAACCAACTCACTGCCAATCACGACGTCATTAATCCATTCACCGCCCAATTTATTGAGATTGCGACGGCGATGCCGAACACCTAACGCAACCTTGGGCTCCAGGTCAAAGTCACTTTCGATGCGAAAACCTACCCGCAAATAATCTGGCCCCCACGGCTTTTCATCGACGTCAAGCTGCAACCCCAACAAGCCGTCTTCATCGCGGACCTTTCGATAGGACACAGCCTCGAAGCCACCCAGGCTACGCACATCATTGACCGCTTCGGTAATTGCTTCGGGGTCAGCAGGCTGCCCAACCAGGTCGTCAACCTTCGCCAGGATACGTCGCTCATCCGTTCGCTCGGCTCCGGTAATATTGATATGGTCGATTTGCTCGGGTACGCCGATATTGTCAGGCGCTGTTCGTGCCACCCGCCAACGCTCATAGTCGGTGGCGGGAATAGCCAATGACCGCAGCAGCTTCGCCTTTTCCATGGTCGCCTGATAGCCCAGGTCAACGAACTCCTGCACCTTCTGGAAATCTCCGGCAGTGAGTTCACCAAGGTCAGGCGTCACCACCAGATCAGCCGATGCCAGAGACTTGAATGTATTGGCCACCAAAGCGGCATCAATGCTTTGATAGGCGATAGAAAACAGGCTGGCGTCGTCGCGCAACTTGCCCAAAGGCGACGAAATGTTGATCGCTATAACGAAATCGGCACCCAAGTTCTCGACAACATCCGTTGGCAGGTTATTGAGAATGCCACCATCAACCAGCTGGCGCCCGTCCAACTCAACCGGTGAAAATACCGCTGGAATGGCCATGGACGCGCGCAAAGCGAGGGCCAGGTCACCTTCCTTTAGCTCGAAAGATTGCGCCGAAGTAATGTCTGTCGCCACCGCAACGAACGGGATCGGCAGTCGAGAAAAGTCATCGACTACCACATGTGACGTCGCCTCTCGCAACATCAACATCAGGTTTTCCCCCGCCAAAAACCCGGCAGGCGAAATCGAATCGCGCCCCAGGCCGAATTCAAGCCCGGCAATAAACTGCAAATCCTCGCGCTTGTCGCGATACTGCAGCACGCCCCGGGACACCTGCGTTTCGAACAGCGACGGCCAACTGATAGCCTTGAATGTATCTTCGATCGTTGTGACCTTCAGGCCGGATGCATACAAACCGCCGACCACACTACCCATACTGGCACCAGCGATGTAGTCGATCGGTACATTCAATTCCTCCAATGCTTTGAGCACACCAATGTGCGCAATGCCACGCGCCCCGCCACCGGACAGGGCGATGCCGACGGTCGGACGCTGTTGCGCCTGCTCCGTCGGCATCTCCTGCGCCTGCAGGGCAGGTACCAGCAGCATGGCAGTAGCCGCAATCGTGGACAATCGGCTGAGTATGCTTTGAGTCAAGGTTGGTTCCGCATTACAGTGGGGCCAGGTTCAAGGGTAGGTAGTCTACCGATGGTGGTACGGAAGGAGCAAACAATGCAGGTGTGTGTATATTGCGGGTCCAGCGATGGCAGCGACGCTTCGTACCGCGAGCAGGCATTTGAACTGGGCCGCCGACTCGGCGCTGCCAAAATACGTACCGTCTACGGCGGCGGGTCGGTAGGCTCGATGGGCGCTTTGGCTGACGGGGTGCTATCTGTCGACGGCGAGATCGTCGGCATATTGCCGCACTTCATGCATGAGCTGGAATGGGGGCACCCCGGTCTGTCCAGGCTCGACGTGGTCAGCGACATGCGCGTGCGCAAGGAAAAAATGCTGGCGGGCAGCGATGCATGCATCGCACTGCCTGGCGGCTGCGGCACCTTTGAAGAACTGTTTGAGGCGCTCACTCTCAAACGGCTCGGCCTCTGGTTTGGAGCGGTAATTGTGGTCAATACCAACCAATTTTTTACGCCCATGCAAAAATTCCTGCAGCATGCCGTAGACGAACGGTTTATGGATATTCGGCATGGACAAATGTGGACTCTGGTCGACAACACGGACGAGGTAATTCCAGCCATAAAGCAAGCTCCGCAGTGGCCGAGGGATGCAAGAAAATTTGCTGCGGTGGGGAGTCAGCGAAAATGCTGAAAGTCGGTGCGCAAGCGATTTTGATAGCGGCCTTGCTGGTCCTTGTCTGGTGGGGCCCGGGCGACCACCAGGCTGATCAGGCGTTGGAAAACGGACTTGAACGCGCCTTGGTTACGTTTGCTCTGGCCAGAACACTCAATGGTGTGATCTCCGTCGCCCAGGGCACTGAGTTGGCGATGCAACCGGCCGGCGTCGGGCTGACCGTGGCGGTTGGCGAGCTGCTTGATCCGGTCAATGACCTGGTAGAACGATTCTCGTGGGTGATGCTGCTTTCTGCAACGTCCATTGGCATGCAGCAGTTATTGCTGGAACTGTCTATCTGGTGGGGCATGAGTGCGCTGTTCTCAGTGGCTGCAATTAGCTGGCTGTTGGCCCGTGGACAACGCAGACAATGGCGGATAGTGACAACACGCGCTTTGTTGTTCGTCATGCTATTGCGTCTGGCCCTTCCGTTCTCCCTGCTGCTGGGACAGTGGGTCCATGGTCACTTTTTGCAAGAACGCTACGAACAATCCACAGCGGCCGTCGAGCAAACGGCTGAGCGGCTGCGCACTTTCGATCCAGAGCAAGCCGAACAGAGTTTGTTCGAGCGCATTGTTGGCGATTCTGACTTGTTGCCAAACTTGGATGAAATTGCCGATGTTGCAGCGGACCTGGTTGGCCGCCTTATTGATCTGATCGTACTTTTTCTGCTGGAAACGGTGGTTCTACCACTGTTGTTCATCTGGACTTTCTGGCACGCCAGTCGATTGCTGCTCAGCGTTCGACATTTGCGTCCAAAAGAGC
>BQJN01000200.1 GCA_021604725.1 Lysobacteraceae bacterium
CACACAAGTTACCGTAATTTTTTAAACAACCTGCCAGAAAAACCACTAAAGCAGTCTCCCAGCAAAAACCCGGCGCATCTCGCAACCGGGCCGACCATTGTAACGCGCTTCCTTTTTAAATGACAACTACTTTTTCAAGTAGCCGCCTCGGTGAAAGCTGCGTTCAGCAACAGCGAGCGGCGCATTATACGGCCCGATTTGAGAGTGTCAACGGTTATTTTCATCGTTTAGCCAGATTTATTGGTACTCTCATTGCAGACGACCTGTTGAGCCTCACCGCCATCCACAAAATAGGTCATTTTTTCAACCACTTGGAGGTCATCATGTCATCCATCCGCGACCAGATCCGGCGAAACTTCGTTGCGCTCGTCAGCTTAACTGTTGCTCTGGCGGGCTTTGGCTACAACACCTGGCGTAATGAACTGAGTGAGGAAAACCGCAACCATCGCACGGTGGCCATTGAGCTGCTGCTGGAATTGGGTAGTTTTCAGCGCCTGGTATTTCAACGCCACTATGACAAGGACGAGACCATCAGCCCGCGAGTCGGCTGGGCTCATGTGTTGATGATTCGCGATCTCTCTACCTTGCTGCCAAGCACTGAGCAACAAGGCGAGCGCCTGCGCAGCACCTGGCAAAGCCACTGGTCTTCACTGGGTGAGAACCAGGACAGTGCCGATCAGGTTCTGGCGGAAACCAACACCTTGCGCCAACAGGTGTTGGCGGTCATCGCTAGCCTGGAGTAGAAAAATGACAAGCAAGTGGTAGTCTGGGTCTGGGTGCTGGATCGGCTGGGGAATGCAAATGATCAAACTACACCGCTCGCCACATCATTGGCTGGCATTTGCCGTAGCCATGCTGCTATTGAGCGCAGACCTTGCCGCAGCGATCGATCCTGATACGCCGATTCGTCAATTGCGGCGACAAAACTGGTTCCTGGAGCAGGGATTGCCGCAGGCCGCCGCCACCTCCATCGCCCAGGACAAAAACGGCTTCGTCTGGGTGGGGACTCAAGATGGCCTGACCAGGTTCGATGGTCGAAGTTTCCTAACCTACCGACAGGATGACCACCCGGGACTGGCCAACAATGCGATCACACAATTGCAATTCGATTCCCACGGGCGCCTGTGGATCGGAACGAAAAACGGTCTATCAGTCATGGATGGCGAACGAGTTTCACAGTTTGAAGCCTTCGACGGGCAAACCGTTGGCACCATCAGCGCCGTTGCTATTGACGAGGAGGGAATAGTTTGGGTTGCCTCGGAGGGCGGCCTGAAAAAAGTCTTCGACGGCAAACTGCAATCAGCGGAGATATTGGGTGACCAGCCGACGTATGGCGTGTTGACCGACGAAGACCTTCGCGTTGTCAGTGCCAGCGGTGGCCTGCAGTTCGGTCAGGATTGGCTCCCAGCCCCAGACCCGGCGATTGCGATGAAGCAGGCAGTCCTTGGCTGCGATGGTCCGTGGGTAGCCAGTTCGCACGGCCTTTTCCAGGTCGTTGACAATCAGCTACAGAGATTTGCTGCGATTCCAGAGCGCGGCATCAACACCCTGCACTGTGATCAAGAGCAAGTACTGTGGGTCGGTGAGGGACGGGGACTGTGGCGGATCAAGGCAGGCAAGTTGATCGACTCGGTAACTGACGAGTCGCAATTTCCTCATCTGTGGGTGATGGCCCTGGCGACGGATCGAGAGGGAGGCATCTGGGTGGGCACCATTTCCGGCGGCCTGTACCGTCTAAGTACCCCAGGCTACGTTCGCATCAACCAGCTGGAGGGCTTGCCGTTCAAGACCGTCTGGGCGGTGGCCAATGCGCTGGATGGGGGTGTTTGGGTTGCCGGTGATCGCTCGGTGGTCAAAATCAACGATGGCGTGATCAGTCCCGAAATCGCACCCGACCAGCTCGCCGACTCGGTCATCATGACGGTGTTCGAAGACCGGCAAACCGGTTTGTGGGTGGGCACTCGCAGCGGCCTGTTCCGAATTGATGATGCGGGCCGATCGACCAGAATCCATAACCAGGGCACAGCCAGCGTGTTCCGAAACTCCAGTGGCGACTTACTGGCCGGAACGCTAAGCGGAGTCTTGGCCATCGATGGAGATGCAACCAGCGCCTTACAGACTGAAGGTCCCGCCGTCACACGAATCCGCACCATGGCCGAAACTGAGGGTTCCTTGCTGGTTGGCTCATCGATCGGCGCCTACCAATTGCGCAATGGTGCCTTCGAGCAACTCGGCATCGAACCGGCCAAGGGAGCCCCAGCGGCGGCATTGGCGGCCCACCAAGGGAGAACTTACATCGGCTACCTGGGCTCCGGTCTTGCCGTTGGATCGAACGATCAATGGCGACTGCTGGGAAGAGCCGATGGCCTGATCGCCGATACTGTCTATCACCTCGATTTCTCACAACCAGGCTGGCTTTGGGCGTCCTCCAATCGCGGCGTATTTCGTGTAGAGCTAGAGCAACTGGACCCGTCTGCAACGGGCAGTGTGCAGATCGAACCGCTGATCACCATCACCGGGCTGGAGCCAGGGGCGGCCCAGGGCTATTGTTGTAACGGCGGCAGTTCCGGCAGTGGAGCCCGCGATGCGAAGGGCAATTTGTGGCTGCCGTCGCTCGACGGCGTCGTACGAATCGCACAGCAACCCAATCGTGAACAATTACCCAGTGCCACAGTAGAGATCGAATCGGTGGCCTTTTCTGGACGCACGCTCAGTGTGCGAGGCATTGATCAGGTGACGATGCCGATACGTGAGCGTGACCTTCTAGTTTCATTTACGGCTCCGACGTTTGTACGCCCACAAGCCACTGGCTACCGATATCGGCTGGTTGGCTACGAAAACACCTGGCGCCGGTCGGACTTCGGTCAGGCCAATTACACCAACCTTCCCGCTGGCGATTACACCCTTGAGGTCTCAGCGTCCGGGAGTGAGGCTGTGGTCAGTCGCCTGAATATAACAATCCCCAAACTGCCTCGCGAACAAAGCTGGGTCCATATCCTGGCGGCGATGGGTTTAGCGTTGATTCTGTACGCCGCCTACCGCCTGCGTCTTCGGCGCTTGAAGACGCGTGAGCGAGAGCTTAGCGAGCAGGTTTCGCTGCGAACCGCCGAACTGCAGACAGCCAATCAGCAGCTTGAACGCCTGGCCATGCAAGATCCGTTGACGCGAGCTGGCAATCGCAACTACCTGCACGGTCGCATCGAAGATGACATCCGAGAAGCCCTACGCGACTCGGGCGAACCCGACCACCAGGGCGTTGCCTTCGTTCTGATTGATCTGGATCACTTCAAAAATATCAACGACGAACATGGTCACGCGGCCGGCGATCTGGCGTTGAATGCGGTAGCTGAGCGCCTACGCGATATGGCACGCAGTGATGACTACCTGATTCGCTGGGGCGGTGAAGAGTTTTTGTGGGTCGCACCCAATTGCGGACCCGCTGATGCTGAGCAGTTGGCTGAGCGCATCGTGCGCGGTGTCGGTGGTCAGCCTATTGTCATTCATAAACGATCCATGCCAATCAGCTGCTCGGCCGGTTTTTCAGTATTTCCAGC
>BQJN01000201.1 GCA_021604725.1 Lysobacteraceae bacterium
ATCCCTATCAGGGTGAGATCGCTTTTACTGATGCCGCGCTTGGCCAGATGCTGGATCGGCTTGACGCCATCGGCGAGTTGGATCGCACACTCATTGTTGTCACTTCGGATCATGGTGAGAGCCGCAGAGAGCACAACGAGATGACACATGCCTTCATGGCTTATGAGAGCAGCATGCACGTGCCACTGATCATCGCCGTCCCTGAGACTCAGGCCAGCAAACGAGTTGCTGAACACGTTGGCACAGTAGATATCGTCCCTACGGTCCTCGATCTTTTGGGACTGGAATTGCCAGAGGTACTGCAGGGCCGATCCTTGCGGGGACTAATGAATGACGACCCCAACATTGAGCGCAACGTTCCAATCTACGCTGAAAGCATGTCGCCAAAACTCACTCACGGCTTCGGTGCTTTGCGCGTTTTGTACGACAACGGCAAGAAGTACATCCATGGACCGATACCGGAGCTGTACGACCTTGGACAAGATCCGGCGGAGCTGACTGACCTGCTCGCCGAAGACCAGCAACAGAGCCAGGCCATGCATGAGCAACTGCAGGCGGTGATCGACTGGAACGCATCTGATCTTAGCGCCGCCTATGATTTTGATGCTGACACCATCGAAAGGCTGGCAGGCCTGGGCTACATCAACATGTCCGGTGCCGGGCCGCAAACCGATGAAACGCTCAGCACCGACGGCGTGCCGCCACAGCACGGTGTCGCCATGATCAATATTGCATTTCGTGTTCGCTCATTGCTGTCATCAGGTGCTTACGATCAGGCCCTTCCATTGGTTGAACGCCTGGTCGCCAGTGCGCCACAGCAACCGTATTACCGTGGTCAGTTGGCTCACGTTCTGGCCGGACTGGGTCAGTTGGACCGCGCAGAAAAAGTGATCATGGCCACCGAACAGGTTAATTCTGCCAATGTCGACAGCTTTCTGGCCGTGCCTCGGTTGCTGGATGCAGAGGGCGAAAACCTGCGCGCCTTGAACCTTGCCAATTATTTGCTGGGGAAGGCACCAAGTGCCAATGGGGCACTGTTGGTCGCCGAGCTGTCGTCCGACCGTGAGCCAAAGGCGATCATCGAGCAGCTACAAGCCGCGGATGAACGCTACGCAGACAATGCGGCAATAAAAATCGAATTGGCTTCCAAGTTACTGGAACTTGGAGAAACAGAAGCTGCTGCGGCTTACTTGCGCCCCGCCATGAAAAGCAGCCCAACCGCACCAGCAGCACACTTTGCCCTGGCGCAGATTTATTGGCAGCGACAGCAAACCGATCTGGCCTTTTCGCGAATTGAGCATACCTTGACCTTGGCACCGCAGTTTTGCGATGCGCAAAACAAGAGAATTGAGTGGCAAGCTCAACTAAACCTGCCGCCATCGAATCTGTCCGAGCAATGTCAGGAGGCTAGCCAATGAACCGCACATTACCGGTCATCGTGATCACCGCCCTGCTCGCGGCGTGTCACCCTGCTTCTTCACCAGATCAGGCTCAGCAGCTCAACACGCCCCAGGCCCCCAGCGACCCCTTGGCAGTCGTTATCGCACGCCACAATTACGGGGAAATAAACTACAAAGACGTATTGTTGGGGGTGCAAGGTGACCGCACTGGCCGTCGCGTACTGGACATCTGCCAACAGGCGCAACGCGACTCAAAGCTGCTGCCAGACTGCTACCGCGAAGTCGCGGCCGACCTCGCCCTGGGTCAGGCCTTGCGTGAGGAAGGGTTTGCGCTACCCGACACCTTGCGTGAAGCGCGCCAGCGGCAGCGAGAAGATTTGGCACTGAGCTTGTACGTCGAAAGCCAACGCCCGCAAGGCGACTTTGCGGAGGAAGAAGTTCGTGCTCGATTCGAAGCACAACGGGAACGATTCACATCACCCGCGACGGCAACGGTCTGGAACATCTATCGTCGCCACGAGGGCGATGCTCAAAGTGGCGAAGCGACGACCAAGCTACTGAAAGAAATAAAGGCTCGCTTCGAACAAGGCGAAACCTTCAGCAGCCTGGCTATGGCCTACTCGCACTCCGAAAATGCGCTGCGTGGCGGTGCCGTAGGTCAGGTTCGTCAGGGGGGACGATTGCCTGAGCGACTGGATCAAATCGTATTTTCGCTGCAGCCAGGGGAGGTATCAGACCCTATCAATGTAGCGGGTGGTGCCATTTTGTTGCATGTGAGTGAGATCAACCCCGGATTTGAGGTCGGCTATGACCGTGCAACACAGGCCATAACGAGAGAATTGGAAGCCGAGCGTACAGACGCATTCATCGCATCACTGGCCGCCAAGGCCGAGATCGGTGATGACGACGTTGTGTTGGACGAGTCACAACTGCTTGCAGCTATCGAAAACGACCACCAAGCGGTGATTCTGGAGATTGAGCCGATTGAGCTTACTGCCGAGGACTTTCTCAACAATTTTGGGGTCCAGGCAAGTCAGGCAGATCAGTTGGACCAGCAGATGGTGCTGGATTTGCAGTCCGCCTATCGAAAACTGGTCAATGCATCCTTGGCTCACCGACATGTCGCCAACAGCAACGAAGACGCAGCGCTTCGCGCGCGAAGCGAAGCAGATGAGCGACTGGCTCACAGCCTGAACCCGCTGTTGATTGACGCCTGGTACGAAGCGGAAGTCGACACTTTGCTTGAGAGTGAACCGAGTCGGCTGCAAGAGTACTTCGATTTACATCGCGACTTCTATGTCACACCTATTCGATACCAGCTGTTTGAGGTTTCTGTCCCACTAGGTCCGAATGCATTGAATCATCAATCCCTGTTGAGCCAATTCGGAAATTCCCCCTCACCCGTTGATGCAGGAAAGCTGCAAGCCCTGGCGACTGAAGTTGGTGGTGAATTAATCGAACACGGCTGGCTGGATTTCGACCAGATCAGCGCAATCACCCCGCCAAAGGCCCGGCAGTTGTTGAGTCAAACCAAAGCAGGCGAGACACTACCGCCATTTCAGCAAGATCAGGCACTGCATTTGTTTTGGCTGGCTGACCAGGATGGCGCCGAACCTTTGGACTTCCTCACAGCAAAAGACGAAGTTAAGGAAAACTACCTTCGACGCTATGGTCAGACGTTATCGCAGCAGCTGCGAGATCGAAAACTCAATGCCATAGGCTTCGCGTTCGATGCTGACGCCGCAGCAAGCGTGCTGGCAACACCAGAATTCTAGGGAAGCTCTGATTAATTCGAATATGACTCTGGCCTGCAGAGCAGTTCGCAATCGAGGCCTTCCTTCGACGGCATGCTCACTGCCTGGTGAGAAGGGTGAGACGGACAAAGAGCGAGTGCCCCAAGGCACTCGATCCCGACGAACGCCGGCATAGGACGTACCGGCTGGGTGCGGTCCATGGACGGTTGTTGCCATCTTCTTTGCCTACTAGCAGTGCCCCAAGGCACTCGCTCCCGACGAACGCCGGTACAGGACGAGCTGCGTTTGGTAAGGCACAGTGGGCGCTTCGTAGAGAGGCACAGTGGGTGCTACGTAGAATGGCTCGGCGCAGCCATCTATGGCGAGACGTGGTGTGCAGATAGGTACCCCCAGCCTCGA
>BQJN01000202.1 GCA_021604725.1 Lysobacteraceae bacterium
GAGCATTGCTTCGATCAACAATGATGCGTCCTTTGGTCGGGCGTTGATGATGTTTGGCGTTTGGTGACTCGCTTTGTCCGTAATCGTATACGGTGCCCTCGTAGTCAAGATCGATGGTCGCGATGGTCAGACGCGCATTGAGGCCACCGTAGGCCTCGAGGGCACGCTCCAAAATGGCGGTGGCCTTGTCGTTGCTATCGAGTGCGGGCGTTGCCAGCGCTGAGGTCGCCACCAGCGCTGTGGTCAAAATCAAAGCTTTCATCATGATCCTCGGGTTTAAGTCCAGGATCATGGTCGCGCGGTTTTGCCATCAGCACATTAAGGCTTTGTAAAAGTCATCTGTCTTTTGGCAATCCATGCAGCGCCTTGCGCATCTCGGCAGCCCAATAGGGCGCCTTGCGGGCAGCGACTTGCCAGTGCTTCGAATGTTCATCATCTCCGGAACGCGGCTGTTGTGCCAGGCCCAGGTGCCAGACGATTTTGCCGCTGTCGTCAGTTAGAAACAGGCCTGGTGTGGCATGCACATTCCAGGATCGTGCGATTTCATCGCCCTGTTCAAACAGGCGAAACTGAAACGCGCGTTCCTCAAGGTGGGCTCTCGGGTCAGCCTTGTCATTCTCGAAAACATTGACGGCCCAGACGTCGATCGCCGTTGCCCCATGTTCGTCGATGACGCTTTGCAAATGCGGCATCAGTGCTTTGCAGTAAGGACACCACGACGCCCAGTACAGGATGAGTGTTGGTTTGTTGATATCAGCGGGGAAGTTGACCACCTGGCCCTGGCTGTCGGCCAGGGACCACGCCGGGTATGTTGCCTCGTCTGCTGCGTGCGCGGAGACTGTGATGATGCTGATGAACAACGCGAATGCAAGGGTGAATCGGTTCATGTGCGGGACCTGGTATTGCTTTGAACGACTAGACCAGAACGATGTGAAATTCCTTTCAGACATTGAGGCTGTCGCAAAACGACAGCCTCCCGCGATACAGGGACGTTTCGCCATTTCGATGGTTCTTAAGCCATTGAAATGTAAGGAACCCGATAACCGCGCTTCTCGGGTTCCGCGGTGTTGCCAGTCCAGGACGGACTATTGCAACACCCTCCGCTTGGTATTTACACGATACAGAGGCTGGCCGCTCCCCTGATATTTGCGCTCAAAGGGTGTGATGGGTTGGTGATCGTCTGCCAACACCGACACGCTGGCCGGGCGCTGGCAATAGTTCAGTGTCCATTGCATTTCAAGTGCGTAGATTTTCCAGTTGGTGCGCATTTCGAGGCGACCTCCGAGTGCCAGCATGTCAGGCCATACCGGGTGGGCGTGCCATCGCCGTTTCAGTTGAGCTGATTTCGGTGATGGATTGGGGTACAGCAACCAGATTTGTTTCGCTCGCCACTGGCTTTGCACGGCCAATCGCACAAAGTCTTCGACATCCGATCGCACCAGCACCTTGTTGCCAGTTCGGTGTAGATCTGATGTTGCACCGGCGACTCTCAGCCTGGCGGCGGACCTGTCAACACCGACTACCAGGCAATCTGGATGTTGACGTGCTAGCCACGTCGTCGACTCACCTACACCGCAACCGAGATCGAAAATCAGGCTCTGCAGGTCGACCGTACCGGCCAATTCAGTAAATACAGCGCGGTTATGTTCGCGAATGGGTTGTTGCCATCGGTGCTCAAGGTGTCGGCTGACGACCTCTTGCAGACGCGGGTGGATGTCGATCTGGCTACTGGTCACACGACGGCTGTTTGCTCTGGTTGCCTGCTTCATGGAAAATGCATCGCGGTTTGCCGGTGCCTATAATGGCAGATGACGGATTGGACCGGAATCCACGTTCTGTTGACTCAACACCTTCTCGAACTCTTTGCTTGGTCGGACGCGATATGACATCCCCCAGAATATACAAACACGATCAGCCGTTCGCGATGCGCCGAGGCGGTGTGCTGGCGTCAATTGAGTTGGCCTATGAGACATGGGGAACCCTGTCGGATAACAAAGACAATGCCGTTTTAATTCTGACCGGGCTTTCGCCCAGCGCGCATGCGGCCAGCCATGAGGATGACCCTTCTGAGGGCTGGTGGGAGGCCCTGGTCGGGCCGGGCAAGGCCATCGACACCGATCGATGGTATGTCGTTTGTGTCAATTCGCTGGGTAGCTGCTGGGGCTCGACTGGGCCGGCCTCGATAGACCCGAGCACAGGCGAGCGATACGGCCCAACATTTCCTGAGTTGTGCCTCGAAGACGTGGCAGCGGCCGCCGGTTTGGTCCTCGATCACCTCGATATCGAGTATTTGGATACCTTGATCGGGCCCTCGATGGGGGGCATGTCGGCCCTGGCGTATTTGATTCAACGGCCGGGAACGGTCAAGCGACTGCTGAGTATTTCGTCTGCCTTGTATTCTGAACCCTTCGCCACAGCCATTAGGGCACTGCAGCGAGAGGCAGTGTGGTCGGATCCAGAGTACGCTGACGGATGGTACCAGCCTGACCAACCGCCGGCGCGCGGCATGCGGCTGGCGCGCAAGGTTGGCATGATCAGCTATCGCTCAGCCGAGGAATGGCGAGCTCGCTTCAAACGTGACCGCATTGACGCAGATAAAGCACATCCATTCGCGCCTGAGTTTCAAGTCGAGTCTTACCTTGAGTTGCATGCGCAGCGCTTTGTCGGCAGCTTTGACCCGAATTGCTATCTGTGGCTATCACGCGCCATGGACTGGTTTGACCCAGCGGCAGGTGAGTCGCCGAGCAAAGTGATGGCTGGCCTGGGATTGAGTGAAGCGACGGTGATCGGGGTTGAATCTGATATGTTGTTTCCGATACACCAGCAAAAAGCCATCGCTGAGGCACTTCAGAGTGCAGGCGTGCCGACGCATTTTGATGGTCTGGCTTCGATTCAGGGACACGATTCGTTTCTGGTCGATATCGGGCGATTTGACCCAGCTGTTCGGCGCGCCATGTCGACCGATAAATAGATCAATTTTGGTCTGAGGTGGTGCAGCGTCCGGCTTAGGCCGTTACAATGCAGTGAGCTTTACGTTCGACGCCTGTCGACCCTCTTGTCCAGAACAAATCCAGTGTGAAATCTATGCAATTTCCCGGTATCGACCGCCTGATTGAATCCGTTGACCAAGCCGTTGCGCTGGGTGAACCAGAATCTTTGACCTGTGCATTGCGCAAGGCGCTTTGTGAGCTGATTTCCAGTAACGAAGTGAAGCTGCCAGAGTGCTGTTTTGAAGCATGCGACGATAGCTATCAGCGTCGTGAGTTGCATACCAGCGAAAAGTACGGCTACTCGGTTATCGCCATGACCTGGGCACCAGGACAGGGCACACCTATTCATGATCACTGTGGCATGTGGTGCGTCGAGGGTGTTTGGGCAGGCCGTATTGAGGTAGCACAGTACGAGTTGATGGAGCAGTCAAACGATCTGTTTCGTTTTGAGCCGCGCGGTACCATCGAAGCGGGAGTAGGAACGGCCGGCA
>BQJN01000203.1 GCA_021604725.1 Lysobacteraceae bacterium
AACGGCGTTGCTATTCACGACGCAGGCATTTTGTATCAATTGACCGGTGACGCAAGATACGCCGAGCATGCACGTGACCTGCTGCTCGCCTATGCCCAGCTGTATCCGACACTGGGGCAGCATCCGGTCAAGCAGTCGTCAACACCGGGCCGATTGTTCTGGCAGAGTCTTAACGAGTCGGTCTGGCTGGTTTACGCGATCCAGGGTTATGACGCCATTGTCGATACTCTGGGCACCGACGAGCGGGCCAGAATAGAAAGCGGCATTCTCCGGCCATTGGCCGACTTTTTGTCGGTCGAGTCGCCAAGGGTCTTTGACCGGATTCACAACCATGGAACATGGGCGGTAGCTGCGGTCGGAATGACGGGCTACGTCATTGACGATAAGGACTACGTAAGTAAGGCCCTTTACGGTCTCAAGGAAGATGGTGAGGCCGGTTTTGTCAAGCAACTCGACTTGTTGTTTTCGCCAGACGGCTATTACACCGAAGGACCCTACTACCAGCGCTACGCATTGATGCCATTCCTGTTGTTTGCGCGTTCGATCCAGACCAATGATCCGGAGCTCAAGATTTTCGAGTACCGCGACAATGTGTTGCTGAAAGCCGTTTATGCCTGTGTCGATCTCAGTTATGCGAACCTGTTCTTCCCGGTCAACGACGCGATAAAAGACAAAGGGCTCGATACGGTCGAACTGCGCTATGGCATTGCTATCGCCTATGCGCTCACGGCAGATCCTGGTCTGTTGTCGGTCGCCGAAAGTCAGCGGCCCTATGTACTAACCGGAGACGGCTTTCAGCTGGCCGCAGCTGTTGATTCCGGCCTGAGCAAGCCATACGAGCATCGCTCGAAGTTTTTCCGTGATGGCCCCGCGGGTGATGAGGGTGCCCTGGTGGTGCTGCGCAATGGCGACCAACCAGATCAGCAGGCGGTGGTCTTCAAGGCAACCTCTCAAGGGCTGGGTCACGGCCATTTCGACAGGCTTAACTGGCTGTTCTATGACAACGGCCGTGAAATCGTCACTGACTACGGCGCCGCACGCTTTCTGAATGTCGTACTGAAAGATGGCGGTGTTTACCTGCCAGAGAACACGAGCTGGGCAAAACAAACCGTGGCGCACAACACGCTTGTGGTCGATGAGCGCAGTCATTTTGATGGCGATTGGAGAGTCGGACAGAAATCCTATCCGCGGCCGCTTCTTTTCGAAAGCAACGACGACATCCAGATCACCGCAGCAGAGATGCGCGACGCCTACTCAGGGGTCGCGTTTAGTCGAACGATTGCATTGCTCAACGGTGTTATCCCGGAACAGGCCATCGTCGTCGATGTTCTTAATGTGACCAGCGAAGACAATCACCAATACGATCTTCCGCTTCACGTCAACGGGCAGATCATGGTCACCAGCCCGGCATTGACTGATCACGGCAACGAAATGGGACTGCTTGGCAGCGCGAACGGCTACCAGCATTTATGGAATCGGGCCTCGACGACTGTCGATAGCCAGGATAGTTTTTCCATGACCTGGCTGACCACCGATCGCTTCTACACGTTTACGACGCTCGCACAGGATGGCCTTGAACTCATCCTCGCAGAGCTGGGTGCGAACGACCCGAACTTCAATTTACGAAGAGAGCAGGCGCTTATTCTGCGTGTCAAAAATGCCGATACGCACACCTTCGTTTCAGTGCTTGAGCCACACGGCGAATACAATGGTCCGGCCGAGACGACGACACAGAGCAGCGGCAGGATTAAAAGTCTGCGGCGCTTCCACGGGGATGGTGCCGATGTCATTCGCATCACGACGCACAGTGGTGCCGAACATTTTTTGGGGCTGTCCTACGATTCGCGTGCCAATGCGCCTCACAAGGTGATTGTGGGCGATCGGACTTTTGAGTGGCAAGGCTATTACGGGCTGTTCGACGAACAGGGAGTGCGCAAGTGAATCGACGACGCGCAACGACCTTCCTTGCTCAATGATATCGAACCCAATGGTATTGCCAGCACTGCCTCTCGTAAGGCCGGTGTGTTGCGCGATAAATTCAGTCCGGTCCGTAAAGGCTTACGGGAAGAGAGAAAAGCATGAGAACTAAGAACCTCAGGTGGATTATCGTCAGCCTTGTCGCGATCGCGACGGTGATCAACTACATTGATCGAGGTGCGCTCGGTTTTCTCTGGCCGGAAATTTCGCAAGACCTCGGGCTGTCAAAGACAGACTACGCGATTATTCTCAACGTTTTTACGTTTGCTTACGCTTTCGGCCAGACGCTATTCGGCAGAATTTTTGATTGGATCGGTACGCGCCTTGGTTTCATCTTGTCGATCACCGTTTGGTCGGCGGCGACCATGCTGCATGCCATTGCTGGAGGTCTGGCCAGCTTTGCGGTTTTTCGTGGTCTCCTTGGTGTTTCCGAGGCAGGCAACTGGCCCGGTGCAACCAAGGCGAATGCAGAATGGTTTCCAATCAAAGAGCGGGCGCTGGCCCAGGGGATTTTCAATTCTGGCGCGGCCATAGGTGGAATCATCTCCGCGCCAATAATCGCCTACCTTTTCGTCTATCTCGACAGCTGGCGAGCCACATTCATCACCGTTGGCGTGCTTGGGCTGCTGTGGCTGATTCCCTGGCTCATCGTTTACAAGTCGGGTCCGGACAAACATCCATGGGTGTCGGAATCTGAACGCGATTACATTCTGACCGGACAAAGAAATACGGAAACAAATGAGGTAGCAACCTACGCTCCAGGGGCCGCGGAGATTCTATCGCGCAAAGAAAGCTGGGGTGTAATCATGGCTTCCTTCTTTCTCGATCCCATATGGTGGCTATTCGTCGGCTGGTTGCCTTTGTACCTTTCCGAGACATATGGGTTTGGTGTAGCGGAAATCGGGCTCTATGCCTGGGTGCCGTATGTCGGTGCAATGTTCGGTGCCTGGTTTGGCGGCGGATTGGCGCAGAATCGAATCGGTGCTGGATGGTCAGTCAACAAAGCACGAAAGTTTGTCATCACTTTGGGTGGCCTCATCATGCTGGTCTCGCTTTTGATGACTATGAAAGCAGCGACGCCGATGTTCGCTGTATTGCTGATGGCCGCAATTCTCTTCGGCTTTCAAACCGCAGTCGGAAATATTCAGACACTGCCGAGTGATTTTTACAGTGGCGAATCGGTTGGCTCGCTCGCGGGCTTTTCCGGAACGGCCGCCAAGCTTGCAGTCGTTGGCCTGAACTTTCTGATTCCCGTAATCACTGTAAATAGTTACGCCCCTGCATTCGCCGTCGGCGCCGGACTGGCGATCATGACCGTCCTTTCGGTCTGGCTACTCTGTGGAAAAATTCAACCGCTTAACCCGCGTTCGGCTAGTTCCTCCTAACGCGAATAACCAAGGAAAATTTAATGAAATCTCTTGAAGGAAAAGTTGCGATCGTCACTGGTGGTACCCGCGACATAGGACGTTCTTGCTCGATCAAACTG
>BQJN01000204.1 GCA_021604725.1 Lysobacteraceae bacterium
TGTCAAAGCGATTCCCGGGACGCGTGATGTGGTCGACAACGATGTGCCGGGGTTGCCGCAACTGGTGCTCACTGTGGATCAAAAGGCGGCACGCAGGGCGGGTCTCGATCCCGCTGGCGTCGCTCGATTGGTGCGCCTATATGGGGATGGAGAAGTGGTCGCTTTCATGCGCGATCGCGGCGAGAAAGTTGAACTTCGAGTGCGGGGGCAGGAGCGCGAACATCAGGATATTCTGGCGGTCCTCGATGACCCGATTGCTCTACCCAATGGCGATATCACTCAGTTGCGCTCACTGGTCAACTACAGCACATCAAACGGGCGCAGCACCATACGTCACCACAACCTGCGTCGAGCTATTACTGTAGAGGCCGATTTGGACACCCAGCTCAATGACACGGTGTCCGCCAATAACGAGCTGAAACGCGGCTGGGAAGCTATCCGAGATCAGCACCCTGGAGCCGATCTGGACTATTCCGGAGAGCTTGATGATATCGAGGAGAGTCTTGATGCAATGCTTGGCTTGTTCGTTCTTGGCCTGGGGCTGATTTACCTGATTATCGCGACGCAGTTTCGCAGTTACTTCCAGCCGTTTCTGATCCTGGCCACCGTGCCTATGGCATTCACCGGGGTGGTGTTTGGATTGTGGATGACTGGCAACCCACTGAGTCTGTATACGCTGTATGGGGTCATCGCCCTTACTGGCATTGCCGTCAATAGCGCCATTGTCTTGATCGATGCGGCAAACACACGTATCAAATCTGGGATGAGACCCTTGCACGCGACCGTGTACGCCGCTCGGCGGCGAGTGGTCCCCATCATTATGACTACCAGTACCACCATCGCCGGCTTATTTTCGCTGGCTGTCGGACTAGGCGGAAAATCGCTGGTGTGGGGGCCGGTGGCTTCCAGCATCGTGGCCGGATTGGGTGTCGCCAGCATCATGACCTTGTTCGTTATTCCGACGCTCTACCGTCTGTTTATGAAAGGTCACGCCTGACGCCTTGACTTGACTGGTTTTTGGTCGGATTCGGTGCTATCTTCACAAACAGCATTGGGTTTGTCACCAATTGCCTTGAATTTGTTACATATTTTGGGGGTTTCTGTGAAGAAGATCATTTCAATTGCTGTAGTGCTGAGTGCGGTGTTCAGTATGAGTGCACTGGCAGATGCGGTGTACAGCTATAGCGGGCCAAACTTTGGCAGCGCAGGCGGCATCTACACAACTGATATGCGGGTTGACCTGTCCTTCTCCCTTGCCAACCCACTGGATTCCAATCTGGTCGATGCAGATATCAGCGGTTTGCTTTTGGGATGGCAATTCAATGATGGTGTTCAGACCCTCGGCAATCACAACTCTAGCCCAATTGTCTTTACTGCGAGCACAGATGCCGAAGGCAACTTGATTGGGTGGTCAATGACGGTATGGAAGACGCCGTTGCCAACCGCGGAGGGCGAGCGCCTTGACGCCATTGGCACCTTTTATGATCCCGATCTTGATGGTGGCTTTGCCAACGACAATGGGATTCGCAACGGCCGGTGCGATTTTGTTGTCATGGGCGTCTGCACGCAAGGCTCGGGTCGCGTCGACATAGGCGACTACCTTGAGATTGGCGTAGCACCTCGCGACATTGCGTGGGCGGGCGGTGCTGTGCAGCCGGTGCCGAGTAGCAGTACCGTTGGGTTGTGGATGCTGGCGTTGCTGATGGTGGCGGTCGCGCTGGTAATGCGCCACAAAGTGCATCAGAGGGTGTTGTAATAGTCCGTCCCTAGCAACACCACGCAACCCGAGATGCGCGGTTATCGGGTTGCGTACAATTTAATGGCTTAGAGCCCATCGAAATGAGCGATACATTCATGTATCGCGTCGGCTGTGGTTTCGCGACAGCCTCATCACGCATAAGAAGGTTTTTGATGTTGGTCTCGACGCTTGCAAATAATTTCGCTGCGTCGCGCGCAGGCAACTATGTCGCGATGACGTGTTCGAGCTTGTTCAGCACGTCATCCACTGCAATCAGGTCCATCACGCCGGGCTTCTCGATCTTCTTGCCCCAGCGCAGTTGTCCGGCGGGTTTGCCGACAAAGCTGGAAGCCGCTTGCGCATATTTGTTCACGCACAAGGCGATGCTGTTGTAGGGGCCGCTACGCTGTGGGTCGGTCGCAGCATACAGGCCAATAACAGGCGTTCCGACCGCATTGGCGAAATGAGCGGGTCCGGAGTCAGGAGCGATGACAACGTCGGCACGTTGTAATGTCGCCATCAGCTCGGGCAGGGTGTCCTGAGCAATCATGTTGACGACTAGTTGGCGTGCCTTTTTGACGATGTCTTGACCCATTTGTTGCTCGATGTCCGAAGGACCACCAACCAAAATCACGACCATGCCTTTAGCCACGGCGTAGTCTGCGACGGCGGCGTAGCGATCGCTGGACCAATTTCGCAACGGGTGCGAAGAACACGGACTGATCACCAGCAACTGTTGACCCGGACTCACGTGTTTGTTGATCAATGCCTGGTCGGCCAAAGATACCGGCCAGTCCCAGCGTGGTGCCTGCACTTTAAGGCCCAGCGGTTCAATGAAACTCATCAATGCATCGACAACGTGTTGCCCAGACTTGTGGGCAATGCGTTGATTGATGAACAGTGAATGCAACTCCCGCGAACGCGTTGCATCGAAGCCAATTCGTATCCCGGCACGGATCATGGCAGATGCCAGGTTGGCTCGCGCGGCCAGCTGCATGTGGAGCAGGGCGTCAAAGCGTCGGCCTGCCAGTTGGCGGCGCAACCGAAAATATTCGCTAATGCCAGCAGCCTTGTTGAACTCAATGAACTCGACGCCTTCGATCGCCTGCAGCAAGCGCCGCTCAAGCCGGCCGGTGATCCAGGTAATGCGCCAGTTTGGCCGCTGGCGTTGAATTGCTCGAACCACGGCAACGACGTGACTAACGTCGCCCAAAGCGGAAAGTCGCAAAATCGCGATTTCGCGTGCTTGGTCAGAGGTCCAGGGCGGCCTATCTAAAGCTGGGTTGTGTTGCGCCATTGTCGAATGATACCGCTTGCGGCCCTTGTGGTGGGCTTGTTCGCACGTTGTCACTAAAGGGCAGGTCACAGGTCCATGCAATCCACTACAATGAACGGGTCGTTTCCATGAAACCAATGTCAATCAAGCGCATCTAAGCAAACGTGTCTGCACTGAACATCAAAGCTGACAACGAACAACGCCAATGGCTTTGGTTCGATGCCGACCTTTGGCCGAATGGCCAGGCGATCGAGTTCGAGTCTTTCGTTGAAGAAACCGGCGGCGAGGTGTTTGGCGGCGGGCGCGGCACGGTCAGGCGGTTCCAACTCGGTGGCCAGCCTATGATCCATCGCCATTACCTGCGTGGGGGTATGGTCGCCGGTTTGTTGGCCGATCGCTATTTGTTTCAAGGTAGCCACCGAACTCGCTCAGCTCAGGAATTC
>BQJN01000205.1 GCA_021604725.1 Lysobacteraceae bacterium
CACCGGCAGACCACGCATGCCATTGAGTCGCTTTTTGTATGCCGCCAGTTCCTCGGTGCTGGGCGCGTGCCCCTTCAGGATCAGATGAGCAACTTCATAAAAACTCGCCTTTTCAGCCAGCTCGGCAACATCGTAGCCACGATAGCGAAGGCTATTTCCTTCGGCACCGACCGTGCATACGGCCGTCTGGCCGGCCGTCTGGCCGCGCAGGCCGGCACCCGTGTTTTTTTTCACCATGTGGATAGCTCCTTGTTCAAATACTAAAAATCTAGATCACCGGCCTCGATAAACCGGTGGTCGTTTTTCAAAAAATGCTCGTATGCCCTCAGCACAATCTTCGCTGGCGGCCAGACCGGCTTGTACTTCGGCCTCAATGCTGATCGATTGATCAAGACCGGCCAACGCCACATCTCGTACAACTTGTTTGGTCGAGGCCAAAGCCAGTGGCGCCTTGTCGCATAGCGACTTTGCCCACTCCATCGTTTCAGTTTCGAGATCGGCGTCGAGAACCACGCGATTGGCCAGACCATACTCGGCCGCGTCTTGCGCTGATAAGCGGGTACCTTCAATCGCCATCTCATAGGCCTTGCGTTGCCCCACTGCTCGCACCAGTTGCATGGTCGCGCCACCATCGGGCACCAAACCAATCATGGCGAAGGGCATCATGAAAAAGGCCCCATCGGACATCACGGTCAGGTCACAGGCAAATGCGAATGAAGCGCCGATGCCGGCTGCGGCACCACGCACCGATGCGATCACCGGCTTGGGCATGGTGGCCAGGTTCATTAGCGCCGGCTTGAATTCGTTCTCAATGATGCCCTTGACCTGATCGGCGGGCAGACCCTCGGCCAGATCAGCGCCGGAACAAAATGCTCGACCGGCACCACGCAACACCACTACGCGAACGGATTGATCGTTGGCCGCCTGTTCCGTCGCCTGGTTCAGGCCATGGCGCATCTCTCGATTGAATGCGTTAAGGGACTCGGGGCGATTAAGGGTAATGGTGGCAATGCCATCATTGACATCGTAGGCAATGGTGTCGGTCACTGAAAACCTCAAAAGCGGAAAATTCAGCCCCCCATGATACAGCGACTGGCGCCTGGTCACCACGCGTCAGCGTATGGAGGCCTCGCCAGTTAATCAGATTCAAATGACACGACGAGGTCAGTACCGCCGTGGAAAACGACTGATTTCGTGACCTGCAAACCACTTAATCGCCGATAATGGCGTCGACCTCGATCTCCACTCGCATCTCAGGGTCAATCAACCCAGACACTTCGACCATGGTTGACGACGGCCTGATCTCCCCAAAAAACTCGCCATGGGCCTGACCGATCGCTTCCCAGTCTTCGATGTGGGTGACGAACATACGCGTTCGCACGACATCGTTCATGCTGGCACCTGCTTCCTGCAAAGCCCTGGCGATTACTGAAAGGATCTGACGGGTCTGCGCGCCAGCATCGCCGACGCCAACCAATTCGCCCTGTTCATTCATGGCGGTCGTTCCTGCAACGGAAATGTGATTGCCAACACGCACCGCACGCGAATAGCCGACGACAGACTCCCAGGGCGCACCTGAACTGACCCGTTGCCGCGTCGGAGCCGGGTTCAGTGCATGTTCTGCGATTCGATACTCGTCCACAACGTTGCCTCCAATCAGGTGCTGCTGAATGATCTTTTCAAGGACTTCAGGGCTGCAATGGCGATACCAAACACCTTCTGGGTAGACCACAGCCACCGGGCCATGCAGGCAAACTTGCAAGCAATTGGCCTTGGTTCGGTAGACGCCACCCTGGCGGTTCAAGCCCAGTTCTTCCAGCCGACGCTTGAGATATTTCCAGCTCTCCAGGCTGGCCTCTTGATCACAGCACTTGGGCTTGGACTGGTCGCAGCAGAGGAAAATGTGGCGCTGGATTTTGTCAACGGCCAGGTGCTCGAGTTTGACGTCGAGTATCTTTTTGTCGCGTTCGCTCAAGGTGGACATAACAAACTCAGAGAAACAAATCGGTAGCCAATGGCATATCCGGGTCCACGGCGTAAGCCGAGAAGTCCGTTACACCAACCTTTGCCAACGCCTGCTCATCCAACAAAAACTGGCCGGTAAGTTCCTTAAATGGCTGGGTTATCACTGCGTGCGCGGCATCAGCCATGATTTCAGGTTTGCGAGAACGTCGCATCATCTCGTCGCCACCGAGCAGGTTTTGAATTGCCGCCGTCGCAATTGTGGTCCGCGGCCACAGCGCATTGACCGCGACTTTACCCTTGAACTCTTCAGCCATGCCCAACACGCATTGACTCATGCCATATTTGGCCATGGTGTAGGCCACGTGCGGGCCAAACCACTCTGGAGCCATGTTGAGCGGCGGTGAGATATTCAGAATATGCGGATTGTCCGCCTGTAACAGGTGCGGCAAACAGGTCTTGGACACCAGAAAAGTCCCCCGCAAATTGACCTGATGCATCAGGTCGAACCGCTTCATCGGCGTCTCCAGTGTACCGGTGAGCATGATGGCACTGGCATTGTTGACGCAAACGTCGATTCCGCCGAACCGTTCTACCGCCTGGTCCACGGCTGCCTGAACCTGCTCTTCATCACGAACGTCACACTTTACCGCCAGGGCCTGTCCGCCAACCTGCTCGATAGCCTCGGCCGCGCTGTGAATAGTCCCCTCAAGCTTGGGGTGACGGCGGTGAGTCTTGGCGGCGACCACGATATTGGCACCATCCGCGGCTGCGCGCAGCGCGATCGCCTGCCCGATGCCGCGACTGGCTCCGGTGATGAACAGCGTTTTGTTTGCCAGTGACATACATTCAACCTTGCAACTGATAGATAGGTGAATGCTATCATCGGACCATGATCGCGACAGCAAGAATCCATCAACCGGCCAAACCCTCGCTCAGTTCCCTGATGGCCAGTTACGGTGAAATCTATCGTCAATTGGGCATATTGCTGGACCTCGACGCGCTGGAGGCTGACACCTGGGTGTCAGAGCGACAAGGGCACCCGCCGGTTTACTGCCTGGTGCTGGAACGCCACCGGTACACCACCTTGCTGCGTCTCACCCATTTATTTGCTGGCGAGCATGAAAAGGCGCTCAACCCGGATGCCCACGTGCGGATTTATCACGACGCGCATGTCGGTGAGGTGACCCATTGTTGTCACGATGCGCTGCCACGAAAGTGGAACAACTCCGAACGGTGCACTGACCAGCCCTTCTATGATCGACTACAGCAAAACTACTGGTTCGACCAATGGTTGGAGCATTTGTTGGCTGTGGGCCATAGTTGGCAGACCTTCGTGCCTTGCGAAGATCG
>BQJN01000206.1 GCA_021604725.1 Lysobacteraceae bacterium
GAAATTCGGCCAGCATGTCGAGTGGACAGTCCGCAACGCGCTCAGTGTAATCGCGAGCCTGGGTGTGAAATTGCCATCGACGGTGGCCTTCAAGCTGCCACAGAAACACGTCGTATTGGTCGACATGTGGCCCTACCGAACCGCCAGGCGCGGCGAAACTGACCATGATGTCGTCGATACGCCAACGCGGCAGAAAGGTAAACAGCTCCAGCAAGTCCCCGACCTCACCGACCAGCTTGTCGACATCCTGAACCAGCAGTGTCCAGTTGCGGTGACCAAGCTCGGCGAATCGGTTTTCCGGCAAAGGACCATGCTCCAGTTGCCATTGGCCCGACGCATCAGGGCCCTGGATTAGCCGGGTCTCGGCCAGTGGCTCACAAGCCAGTCCCGCCAATTCATCGGCCTCAAGCGGGAATTGCTGCCCTTTTAGCGCGCCTCGAATAACCTTGGGCTTGCGCTGCCAGTATTCAGCCAGAAATGTCTCAATACTGCAGTCCAGGTTGAGCGAGCCAACAGCCACCTAAACGGCTCGGGCCAATGCCTCAGCCTGTCCCACATAGCTACTCGGCGTCATGGCCAGCAAACGATCCCGTTCAGCGGCAGGAATATCCAGCTCGCTAACAAAAGCCTGCAGCGATTCCTGACTGATTCCAGTGCCACGCGTCAGAGCCTTCAGCTGCTCGTAAGGGTTCTCCAGTCCATAACGGCGCATCACGGTCTGGATCGGCTCGGCAAGCACTTCCCAGCAGTTGTCCAGGTCGTCCTTGAGTCGCTCCGGATTGGCCTCCAATTTTTTCAGGCCACGCTGCAGCGAGCGCCAGGCGATCAGAGTGTGTCCAAAACCGACACCGAGCGTGCGCAATACGGTCGAATCGGTCAGATCGCGCTGCCATCTTGAAATGGGCAGCTTCTCGCTGAGATGTTTGAGCAAGGAGTTGGCGACACCCAGATTGCCTTCTGCATTTTCAAAATCGATCGGGTTGACCTTGTGCGGCATGGTCGATGAGCCGACCTCGCCAGCCACCACCCGCTGTTTGAAATAACCGACCGAGATGTAGCCCCAGATATCGCGTGATAGATCGATCAAGATGGTGTTGATACGCGCCATCGCATCAAACATCTCGGCCATATAGTCATGCGGTTCAATCTGTGTGGTGTACGGATTGAACACCAGACCGAGCCGATCAATGACCTGTTGCGACAGCTCATTCCAATCCAGATCCGGGTAGGCGGCCAGGTGAGCGTTGTAATTGCCAACCGCGCCATTGATCTTGCCCAGAATTTCGACCCGGTCCAGTCGATCACGGGCACGCTTCAGGCGATACACCACATTGGCAATTTCCTTGCCCAGCGTCGACGGTGACGCCGGTTGGCCATGTGTTCTGGATAGCATCGGCAAAGCAGCATGCTCATGTGCCATGCTGCGCAGCATGGCTATCAACTCATCCAGCGCCGGCAGCATGACGCTGGCGCGGGCGTCAGCAAGCATCAAGGCATAAGCCAGGTTGTTGATGTCCTCGGAAGTACAGGCAAAGTGGACAAACTCTCGCACCGAATCGAGATCCGAGTTATCGGCCATGCGCTCCTTAATTAGGTACTCCACCGCCTTGACGTCGTGATTGGTCGTCGACTCGATTTCTTTGACGCGGTCGGCATCGGCCAGCTCGAAGCGCTCCGCCAAATTGCGCAGGGCGGCAACCGCTTCGCTGTTGAGTTCTGAAACCTCCTCAATCGCCGGGTGCTCTGACAAAGCCAGCAGCCATTCAACCTCGACGCGAACGCGACGATGAATCAAACCGTATTCGGAAAAAATCGGCCGCAACGGTTGGGTGTGGCGAGCATAGCGTCCGTCGACGGGTGCCAATGCAGTGAGCGCGGAGTGAGACATCGATCAGTACCTGGAAAAAACGCAGGCGCGAATTGTACCGGATTCAGGTCGTTCGGTGGCCATCGGCAAAGTCCACCTGCCTTTTGACCACGAAGGCTATGCTAGCAACAGCAGAAATTACAATTCGCATGCGGCATACTGCGGCAACCTGCAAGAACGAGAACAAGACCGATGACGAATGCTTCTGAAAAGCTGAACCGGGTGATTGGTCGCCTCGGTTTCAGCGCCATCACATTAAACGGCGTCATTGGGGCCGGCATTTTTGCGCTTCCCGCGATCGCTGCCGAACGCGTCGGCACGTTCTCGCCATGGCTGTTCGTGATCTGCGCAGTGTTGATCCTGACCATTGTCCTGGCCTTTGCCTGGGCGGCCAGCTTTGTCAGCGACACAGGCGGACCGATTGTTTACGCAACAGAAGCATTTGGGCCCTTCGTCGGCTTTCAGACCGGTTGGTTGCTGTACCTGTCTCGACTGGCCGCCATGGCTGCCAATGTGGTGCTACTGGTGACCTACGCCGAGTGGATAGCGCCAGCACTGGCCGAGGGCTGGCCGCGAGCGGTCGCACTCATACTGGTCACCAGTTTTCTCACCGTAATCAATATTATTGGTGTTAGATCCGGCATGTTCGCCATTTACGCCCTATCGATCCTCAAGCTGTTGCCACTTAGCCTGTTGGTAATTCTCGGCATCGGCCAGGTCGACCCCGGGCTTCTAGTCGACTCCAGCCTGCCACCGTTTGATTCACTGGGTGAGACGGTATTGATCGTGCTGTATGCCTTCGTTGGCTTCGAGAGCGCTGTAATCCCAGCCGGCGAGGCCCGCAACCCGAAACGGGATATACCCATCGCACTTATCGGCACGGTATTCGTCATTACCCTGCTCTATTTCCTGATTCAGTGGGTGTCGCTGTCGGTATTACCCGAGCTGGCCGGACAAGACCGTCCATTGGCCGAGGTCGCCGCAGTACTGATGGGATCGGTCGGTGCCGGCATGCTGGTTATTGGTGCGCTGTTTTCGATCGGCGGCAACGGTTCGGCATCAATGCTAAGCGCGCCCCGGCTGACATTCGCACTGGCGGAAAACGGCCACCTGCCAGCCTGGTTTGGCAAGGTCCACGATGGCTGGAAGACGCCGGCCAATTCGATTGCCTTTTACGGCATCGCCGCCATCGCTCTGGCCTTGTCCGGCAGCTTCATCCTGCTAGCAGTTATCAGTACCTTGGTACGACTGATCATGTATGCGCTGGTAATCGCCTCTCTGCCCGCCCTTCGACGTAAATACACCGCGGCAGACAACGCATTCAACCTGCCCGGCGGCATGCTGATTCCTGGCATCGCACTGCTACTTTGTGTTTGGTTGGGTTTCCACGCATC
>BQJN01000207.1 GCA_021604725.1 Lysobacteraceae bacterium
GGCCGACTCTATCTCCGACTTGGCAATCAATTCTAACTTTTGGCATAGGTGTGATGGTGTATGGGTGTGGTATAACACCCACTCAGTTTCCAATTTTAGGCGCACCTTAAGTATTTCGCGGGAATATTATGAAGACTAGATCAATCAACAATGCAGCTGCAGTGGCTGTTCTGCTCAGCGCTGGCCTGGTGGCTTGCAGCGACGAGCAATCGGCAACACCATCCAATGTTGCCCAAATCGACCAGAATGGCGTATTGAGCTACGTTCCGGCCGACAGCCCCTATCTGCTGGCAGCGACCAAGCCCTTTCCTGAGGACTTGAGAGAGCGCTATTGGGCGATGGCTGCCAGTTCGCTTACCGAGTTGCAGGCAGCATTAACCGAACAACTCAACGAAGGCAGTACTGGTGAGCCGCTGTTGGACGCCATGTTGCGAGAGCTGGATGGCAAGCTGACACGGGATGGTTTGAAATCCTTCGGTATTGACGAAGCAGGCCAGTTCGCCATTTATGGCCTGGATGTGCTGCCCGTCATTCGCGCAAGCCTGGATGATAGCCTGGCGTTTCGCGACGCCATCGCCAGAATCGAAGCAGATGCTGGTCAACAAATTCCGACCGGCGAGATTGATGGTCAGTCCTACTGGCGTCTCGGCGAACCGGGCGGTGCCGTTTATATGGCGATCATTGATGAGCAGACGTTGGTGATCACGCTGATGCCGACCGAGCTTGAGTCAAGCGTATTGCCGTTGGCTTTGGGCCAGACCATGCCAGAGGATGCAATGTCAGACGACGGTGCTGTACTTCAAATGATGGGCAAGTATGGCTTTCTCGAACAGGCATTTGGTTTTCTCGACTTTGAGGGCCTGGCCAAGCTGATGCTTACCGATCAGGGTCCGGTCATGAGTTGGATGCGCAAGGAAGCGGAAATTGACCTCACCGAATTTGGTGAGCAGTGCCAGTCCGAAACCATGGACCTGGTCGCAATCGCACCCCGGATGGTCTTTGGCGTCACCCAGATCGACAATATGCGAGTAGAGCAACGGTCTGTGATCGAGTTGGAAACCGGTTTGGCCGGGCAGCTGATGGAAACGGCGGTCAATGTTCCTGGCCTTGGCCAAATCAATGATGCGCTAATGTCCATGGGCTTGGGCATTGACCTGATGAAAGGCAAGAAACTGCTGTTGCAGCAGGTTAACGCCATGACAGCCGAGCCGAGTCAGTGCCAACACTTTGCGCAGATGCGTGCCGGACTTGAAGACATGAAAACCCAACTATTGCAGCCACTACCGCCCGTTGTAGGCAATATCAAGGGTGCCAACATTGTCTTGAGCGAGTTGAATTTCACGCCGGATCAAGCCATCGACGTTGACGGCATGGTCGCGTTGAGAATTGACAACCCCAAGCTGATGTTGGGAATGGCCCAGGCGATGATGCCGGAGCTGGCCGAGCTGCAGCTCAATGATGATGGCGAGCCGATGCCAATTCCAGCGAGTATTCGGATTCCGAATGCGCCACACATTGAGTCGCCACACATGGCGATGAACGATCGCGCGGTCGGTTTCTCGCTTGGCGAAGGTCAACAGTATGGGCTGAAAGCGTTTATTGAGTCCGATAGCGTAGCGTCCAAGCCCATCTTGGCCGCTGGTTACAAAGGCGAACTGTTTGAACGGATCGCTAACCTTGCCATCGAAAATCTGGACCCGGCTGAGGCAGCCGAGGTGGAGCAATCCTTGCTGAGCATGCGCGAGACCTACGTCAAACACATCGACTACATCAACATTACGGTTGCCTTCTCGGCAGAGGGTATCGACATGTTGCAAACGACGGACTTCAAACCCGCCGGTCAGTAACGAAAAGGATGGGGGTTGCCAGCAAACGATGGCAACCCCCGAGCCGGATGTTCAGTACAGGCCGGTGATTTTTCCGGCTGAGGTCGTAATGCCCTTGATCATGGCCGATGAAAAACCTTCGTGCTCCATGCGATTGAGCCCGGCAATGGTGCAACCACGTGGTGTGGTGACCCGGTCAATCTCGCGCTCAGGGTGTTGGCCGCGAGCCAACAGCAAACCAGCAGCTCCAAGTGCCGTTTGCGATGCCAGGGTCAGGGCATCAGCCGACGAAAACCCAATTTCGATACCCCCTTGAGATGCCGCTCTGACCGCACGCAGAAAAAAAGCCACCCCACAGGCACCCAACGCGGTTGCCGCAGCCATTTGTTCTTCATCAATAACAAGGGTACGACCTACATGGTCGAAAAGCTCGACAATCGACTTGGCACTTTCCGCATCCTTGTCGTCTACAGCAATGCAGGTCATGGATTGACGGATTTCGATCGCTGTATTTGGCATCGCTCGAACGATCGCTTGCTGATCGCCGAGGTGACTTCGGATTGCACTCAGCGTTGCGCCAGAGACGACCGAAACAACGATTTGCTCCGGAGTCAATGACGGGCGAATTTCGTCCAGAACCGCATCCAGCTGATGAGGCTCAACCGCAACAATAACCGTATCTACGCCAGCGACTGCCGCCGGGTTGTCGTTGCCGACTCGAAAGCCCTCACCCGCTGCGTTTTCCAGGCCCTGCAGCTTCCTTCGCGTCAGCTTGATTTCACAACTTCGCAGGGCTTTGGATTCGACCAGGCCGCGAGCGATCGCAAGTCCCAGGTTGCCCGCGCCGACGATTGTCAATTTGGTCTCAGTACTCATGGTGGGGGATCGACTCCGATGTAATGGCTGGTGTCTTGGTCAGTGATATCTTGTTGCTCAGGTTGGCCCTCGTATACCACGGCGGTTACTGTGCCAACGTTGCTGTATTGTCCGCTGGTCGCGGTCCCGGCTGCAAAGCACAGCATCGCCTCCTTCGGCAACAGCGCGTCTTGCGGGCAGCTGACCAGCTCACCCTCACTGTCCTCCACGGCGACCTGAGTTAAAGGTCGATTGCCGGTATTTTGAACAAAGTAGAACCAATCAACCGGTTCACCAACAACTATTTCAGGGCCGGGCGGCAAATCGGCATCGACGCCATTTGTGAGTTTCTCAATGACGATAGCCACGTCCGGCGCCGGTTCGAAACCGTCCGCGAAAATGAAATCTTCATTGCCGTTGCAGCGG
>BQJN01000208.1 GCA_021604725.1 Lysobacteraceae bacterium
GACGTTACCAATTGCAACGGCAAATAGCTGAGCTGGCTGAAGAGCGAGATGCGTTCCTCAAGAAAAAGCGAGAAGAACTGGGCACCAGCCACGACGCTTTTGACGACAAGGTTTATCAGGCCGTTAAGATGCAAGCCGAGGAAAAGGGCCTGGTGTACTCAGAAGACGAGAGCAAAGACTAGCCCATTCCAGATGCGAGTAAACCAGCAGCAACCAGAGCACTCTGGTTGCTGCTATGCGCTACTCAAGTCGGCCAGGTCCAATATGCCAATGAGGGTGTTGCAATAGTCCGCCCTGGACTAGCAACACCACGGATTCCGAAGGACAACATTCAAGTCACTGCGAACCCGGGTCCATAGACTCTCGGAAAAACCGCTCCAGACTGGTCAACAATTCTGTTCGGTTTGCCTCGTCCAGAAAACCATGTCCCTCCTCTGCTTTGAACAATGTCTCGTACTCCACACCGGCCTGGTCCAGAGCCGTGGTCATGGCTAAAAACTGTCCGGCGTCGGCGCGCACATCCTGGCCGCCGTGAATTAGCATGACTGATGCTTTGATCGCTTGGGCACGTTGGGCTGGCGAGCGGTCAGCCAAAGAGGTCTCAGCGTCACCCAAGGTTCGATCGAGATAAGAAGCGCCATCGGCGTACTGCTGCAAATCGCTTTGACGTTTCATTCGCTGCAAGTCATAAATCCCGGCATAGCCTGCGACACAGGCATACAGACCAGGCTCTTTCACTGCACCCACCAATGCGGCGTAGCCACCGTAGCTGGCACCATAGATACATATCCGCCCAGGCTCCGCGATGTCCTGAGCCACGGCCCAATGGGTGGCATCGGTGAGGTCATCCTGCATTGCCAGACCCCACTGCTGGTAGCCCGCCGCCTCAAAGGCCGGTCCAAAGCCTCCCGAGCCGCGGTAATTGACCTGCAGCACGGCAAAGCCACGACTGGCCAGAAACTGGGCCTCGGCATCAAATCGCCAGTGATCACGTGGTCCATGAGGCCCTCCATGTGGAAGGATGATCAGCGGCCATGGTCTGGCTCCAGTCGGCTCGGTCAAATAGCCCGTGATTGACAAACCATCACGTGCAGCAAACTCTACAGGCTGCCGCTTGCGCATGTTTGAAGGGTCAATCCATGGTCTAGATTTAACCAGCGCAGTAAGGACACCACTAGCACGATCAAACAGGAAGAACTCGCCAGGATTGCGGTCACTGCTGACCTTGACGACCGCCAACTTGCCATCTTCTGTTTGGCTGGTGATCGACACCAATTGGGCCGGAAAGCGCTCCATTAGCCGCAGCAAATCTCTGACTTCGGGGTGGTCTGTTGCCAGTACATGCAAAGCGGGGCGATCCGGTTCATAGGAAACGGCCAACACCGTGCGACGATCTGCCGCAGTGACCAGGCCATCTATGTCGACTCTCGGATCATTGAATAAGGCATCCATGCGGCCGGTCATCGGGTCGAACAGATACAAGCCATTGGTAGCCGTATCAACAGAGGAACTGACGTAGATGCGCCGGTTGTCCGGGTGCATCCTTATCGGGCTGATGTAGCCACCGCCTGCAGGATAAACACCAACGCTTCGCCAGACCCCCTGAGCACTGACCAAAAAATGAGCGGCTCCATCGGCTTGTGCAGCAATCACTGCCTGTGGTCGTCCAAGGTAGTCCACCACAAAGCGCCCATTGGCAACCGGGCTGACCGCAACCGGGGTTCGCTTGCCGGCAAGTTCGCGACTGACATTGACCGCTGTCAGCAACGGTCTTTCCCGGCCGGCCCAATCGTTGAGCATGATGTAATCAGGGTTGTCGACCAACAGGCTGCTTAGATCAAAGCCAGCACCTTGCGATAGCCGCGTTCTGTTGCTCCCATCCGCGTCGGCAACCCACCACGTTGAATCTCGGTCGGGAGATGCCAACAGTCCGCGCTTGAGCGCATTTCGGACCACAATGCGGTCCTTGCCGACCCAATAAAACTCGATAACGTGCTGGCCCGGACCAAACTGGAAGACGGTCTCAAGTGCCATCCCCTCTAGATTAATGATCGCCAAACGCTTCTCGTCAGCCACGGGCACCGATGCGGCCAGATAGCGGCCATCCGGAGACAATTTGATGGTCTCGTATTTCGGGTGCCGCGCAAAGTCGGAAACAGGAGTGGCCAGGGCGACAAAGGAGGCCAGAAGTAACCCGGCAACGACAAGCGTTTTGAACATTGCACTGCGGCTTGTGGACTCGACCAAACACCTTGAGATCATTTGGCTGCTCGCTCCCCTTCTTTCGCTAAAGGGAATACCGCTGCGCTCGCAAGCATGCTAATAACAGTCAGAATTGGGTCAGTCGTCGCTGCACTCCTTGCAGGTCCCTCTCACCTCAACGGTCTGCCTGGAAACCGAGAAGCCCGCGGCACTGGCAGCTTCTGCCACTTGCCCGGACAGCGTTCCATCTTCCAGTTCAAGGGTGGTGTCGCAGCTGTCGCAAATCAAAAACTGCCCCTCATGCGGGTGTTCGGGGTGACCACAGGCGACGAATGCGTTTAGTGACTCCAGCCGATGGACCAGGTGATTCTCGACCAGAAAGTCCAACGCACGGTACACCGTAGGTGGGGCGGCATTGGTGCGGCTGGTCTTCAGCTCATCCAACAGATCGTAGGCCTTGATCGGTTTTTCCGCTCTGACGATCAGGCGCAAAACCTGTTCACGCAATGCCGTCAGGCGAACGCCTCGCTGCTCACAAACCTCGTGAGCGGCGGTGATGAAATCCAGGTTGTTCATATCGACTATTATGGACCGCTTTATTGCTTGAGTGAAACGCGATGAATCAACCGCCGAAAAATCAATCCTGTGTACTGGTCACCGGGGCTAACCGAGGCCTGGGCCTGGAGTTCGTCCACCAATACGCACAATCGGGAGTAGAGGTGATTGCGTGCTGCCGACAGCCTGAGCAGGCGCGTGACTTGCTGTCGCTGGCGAGC
>BQJN01000209.1 GCA_021604725.1 Lysobacteraceae bacterium
GGGTTTCACTGACCGCGCTCCTTGAAACCCGTGTCCGCGTTAGCCACGGATGGCTAATCGTGGACGACCTCTAATTAGAGCGCGTCCACAGATAAGTGTTTTGACGCGCTCGCCTGGCACACGGAAGTGCCAGCATTTTCAAGTTATTGAAAATGAAGGGTTTCACTGACCGCGCTCCTTGAAACCCGTGTCCGCGTTAGCCACGGATGGCTAATCGTGGACGACCTCTAATGAGCAATGAAGCACCGAGCAGCATGAGCACCAATGACGACAGACCCACTATGTCCACAGCGGGGACAGGGTAGGGCTCAAGTCCCCCAAAAGGAACCAGCACTCGGTTGTTGCTGGGGTTGATGTCGTCTTGGTGTTCCAGAAAAACCGTCAGTTGGAACTCGGGATTCAATCCGGAAAGGACTTCAAAGGAGTACTCACAGCTCAGCGTCTGCTTTGCCTCAAGCTCAGGTACATAGAAGCCAAAAGCCACCGCGCCGCCACGTGATTGCGCCGTAATAAGCGTACATGGCGCGAACGGCCCGCCTGTCGGGCCCTCCCTGGTCGACTCCGAAATGACCACGTAAGCACCCGCATCAACAATAGGGATGGCGTCTGTACCGGCGAACTTCCCGGGCGCAGTGCCTGGGCCAGCATTCTCGACTGTTAGCAAAAATGTGCCCGCGGACCCTTCGTATGCTGGGCTTGGATCGGTCTCGATGGTGATCGATACATCGAAGCTGTTGTCGCCATTGGATACTGCAGACATTAGGGTAAGGGCCAAGTTTTGTGAGTCGGAGCTCAAGCAAGGCCCATCGATGGTCGACCGGAAACTTGCTTAGTCGCACTTTTTGCACGGCCTAGCATGCTACCGAAGCTACGCATTGATTGCTAACTAGAGCGCGTCCACTCAATTCGAAGTTTATTGTGGCTTGACAACGAAGCCATGCTCCGATCATAGTCTTGCATATGCAACATATTGGTTGCTATAGCAATATTAAACTCTTTGCGAGCAGCAGATGCGAGACCACCAAGCCCTTCCACTAAGCGACTACATCCAATACCCCGAGTCAGAGATGATTGAGCGAGCCCATCAGTTCGTCAAAGAGCTGCAGCGGCGCCACACCATCCGCGAGTTTTCTGACAAACCAGTGCCCAGGGAAATCATCGACCAGGCGATACGCGCAGCGGGCACGGCTCCTAGTGGTGCCAACCATCAACCCTGGCATTTCGCCGTGATCAGCGATCCTGCGGTCAAGGCGCAGGTCAGAGAAGCTGCGGAAAAGGAAGAGCGTGCCTTCTATGAGGGACGCGCCGGTGAGGAATGGCTGGATGCGCTTGCGCCGCTGGGAACCGATCAGGACAAGCCCTATCTCGAAACAGCGCCCTGGTTGATCGCGATCTTTGCACAGCGACGGGGCGGTATTGCCAAAGGCCTTGATCTGAAGAATTACTACGTCACAGAGTCGGTTGGCATCGCCACAGGGTTTCTGATTAACGCGCTGCATCATGCGGGCCTGGTCACCCTGACGCACACCCCCAAACCAATGAATTTCCTGAACCGAATTTGTAAACGAGACAACACCGAGCGGCCGTTCATCCTGCTGGTCACCGGATACCCAGCCAAAGGCGCAACCATCCCCGTGCATTCGACCCTGAAGAAACCACTTGAAGACATCGTCAGTTACATATGAATCGGATATCCGGAACAATTAGCCGAATGGAGCGAACAAGATGACCTACGTAGTGACCGAAGACTGCATTCGTTGCAAGTATCAGGACTGCGTCGAGGTTTGCCCGGTTGATGCCTTTTTCGAGGGCGAGAACATGCTGGTGATCAGTCCGGAAGAGTGTATCGATTGCGGGGTATGTGAACCCGAGTGCCCAGCGGAGGCGGTACTGCCTGACAGCCTGGTTGATAAACGCTGGGTTGCACTAAACGAAAAGTACTCAAAAATCTGGCCATTGGTGAGTCAAATGGGTGAGGTCCCAGATGACGCGGATCAGTTCATGGGTGTTGCTGACAAGTTTGAGCGGTATTTCTCCGAGGCGCCAGGAGTTGGTGATGGATGAACAAAACACCTTTCCAAGGCCTTCTCGACGCGCCGCTTTCGGCCTGACCGACCGAGTTTCTGACCCTTTTGACCTTTACGATCACCTGCCTTATCGCATCGCTATTGTCAGCAATTTATTGCTGCTCAGTCGCGACGCAGAAATCAGACAAGTGTGTTCACTTGGCCCCAGAGAGATGCGTGTGCTGCTCAACATCGGCTCTTACATGCCAATCAAGGCCGCCGATATCGCCCATCAATCTCGCCTGGATAGTTACACCGTCAGCCGAGCAGTCAAAGTCCTGAATGAACAAGGCATGCTCGATAGCGACACCGATCCCACCAACCGAAGGGTCAAGCTGCTGTCTTTGAACGACCAGGGCCTGGCAACTTATCGCAAGCTAACGGCAGTCATGGCTAGACGGGCAGGGGAGTTGGAGGCGGCGCTCAGTGCGAACGAACGGAATACGCTATTCAAGCTCTTGCGGAAGGTTGAAGACAAGGCGGAGTCGATATTGGTCCAGCAAGCCCTGGACAAGCTGGCGGCAGACGGCGAGTTGTCCGCCGAGGAACGTGAATTGGTGCGCTGGCACAAGCGTAGCAGCCACTTGGACTAGCGTCAGCGCAGCCTGCGTAGCTTGGTGGCAATGGTTAAGCCCGGCGTCTGAAAGTGTTTTGTTGTACATCACGCATACCATTTTCCGTGTAGGTCTCGCTGCGCGTAAATGATTCGGGGCTGTCGATTTTGAACCAAAACTCGATGTTGTGATCAACGTTGGGATCTGGAAGGTTGG
>BQJN01000210.1 GCA_021604725.1 Lysobacteraceae bacterium
GCCAACCATCTGCATTGAAGTCAGCGGCCGCAACAGCGTAGCTGTTGGCATGGTCGCCCAACCCCGCAGCAGCGCTTGCATCTGAAAAGCGAATGGTTTGTACCGGTGTTGACAGGCCAACGACGCTGATAGCGGCAGTCAGCAAAAAACGTATCTGGGGTGTGATCTTCACCGCGCTGACCTTAGAATCGCTTGGGTCAAGCCGGACAGCGAATGGCTGTTCGACCAAGTCTGCATAGATCGCGCATCACAACATGCATACAAGCCATTGATTTTCATGTTTTAAAGGCCAATCAGAGCAAACCCAAGCTGATGACACATATTGATCGTACCGTACCAGCACTGGCCATCAATGACGTCGCTACCCAGTGTACAGACCTTTACTCGTTGACTGGCACGTTCAATCCGCTGGACGGAGAAGTTGACCAGACGTTTCTGCTTCAAGCAAGCGATGGCCGACAGTTTACCGTCAAGGTGTGTGATGCGGAGACAGATTCTTCGACTGTGGAGCTGGAAGCAGCCATCCTGCAGCACCTGGAGCGCATCAACCCGGACCTCGAGGTACCGAAGGTCGTCCGGTCAAACAACGGCCGCAGCAGTGAGACCTTTTCTTGGCAGGAAAAAACCTACACGCTGCGCATACTGACTTTCGTCGCTGGCACGATATACTCGGCGACCGATCCAGACGATCGTCTATGGAACAGTCTCGGCGCATTGATGGGGCGGATCGGTCAGGCTCTGGTCGGGTTTTCACACCCCAACGCACACCGCTCGGAGTTCATCTGGAATCTGGACGCGGCGTTTTCTTGCCGCAGCTATGCAAGCACGATTGTCGACCGCAACGACCGTGAAATGGTGGAGCGAGTATTTGCTCATTATCAACAAGCGGTGATGCCACAACTGCCGGCGCTGCGTCGTGCCGTTATCCACGGCGACGCCAACGACAACAACCTGGTGGTTGATGAACAAAACCGGGTGTGTGGCCTGTTCGACTTCGGCGATGTTTCCGAGGGCTATCAGGTCTACGAACTGGCCATCACGCTGGCCTACGCTTTGATGGGCGTTGACGACATCATCGGCGCGGCTCAGACCATCATCGCAGCCTATGTTCAACACATGAAGCTGTCAGAAGCTGAGCTTGATGTGCTATTTGCGTTGCTGGAATTGCGTTTGGCGGTCAGTATTTGCATCTCATCTTATCGAGCGAGCACGCAGCCCGATCGCAGTTACCACACCATTAGCCAACGCGCGGCGATTGATCTGCTGAGGCGACTGGGCACCATCCATCACCACCTGAAGGTGGCCATCGCCCGCGACGCAGCAGGACTCCCAGCGATCAGAACACAAAGCGGAGTAGAGGACTGGCTGCAACAAAACCAGTCGCAGTTCGCCTCGGTGTTTGATTTCGACCTGAAAACGACTCCACGCTGCACGATTTCCCTGAGCAAAGGCGCCCCGGGGAGTGAGCTGGCCGATAAGCAGAGCTTGTATAGTGACTGGTTGGACGACTGGATGGAGCACCATCAGGCCAGGATAGCCATTGGTTTGTACGGCGAGGCCCGTGATTGCTACACCAGTGAGCAGTTTGTCGCCAAACCAGGCACCCCAGCACGCACGGTGCATTTAGGCATCGATCTATTCGTTGCGGCCGGCACGGTAGTGCAAAGCCCGCTGCCTGGCACGGTCTATGCCGTCCATAACAATGCCTTCGATCTGGACTACGGCTGGACCGTTATTCTCAAACACCAGGCTGGTGAAGGTGGCCCAGAATTTTTCACCTTGTACGGTCATCTCGCCTCCGACTGCGCAGAGCGACTACGAGTGGGCCAAGATGTCGCCACTGGTGAACGCATCGCTAGCGTCGGCAAGATCCACGAAAACGGTGGTTGGGCTCCACACCTGCACTTTCAAATCATGACCCACATGCTCGGCGAGACCACGAACTTCATTGGGGCCTGCGAGGCCGAGCGCTTGAGCCTTTGGGCTTCGATCTGCCCGGACCCCAACCTGATCTTGAATCTGGCAGAAGAGTCATTTGACCTGCAGCCGCCGGAGACAGCGAACCTGATGCAGCGCCGAAACCAGGTTTTGGGGCGGTCCTTGTCAGTCTCCTACAAAGACAAGCTGACCATGGTTCGCGGCAAGGGGTGCTGGCTGATTGATGCTACTGGTCGCGAGTACCTGGACTGCGTCAACAACATCAGTCACGTCGGTCACTGCCACCCCCACGTGGTTGCAGCGCTGCACAAACAAGCCAGCACGCTCAATACCAACACACGTTACCTGCACCCATCGATACTCAACTACGCTGAGCGTTTGACCGCAACATTCCCTGATCCGCTATCGGTCGTTTATTTCGTCAATTCAGGCTCTGAGGCCAATGAGCTGGCATTACGACTGGCGCGCAACTACACCCAGCGGCGAGATGTGGTGGTGGTTGATTGGGCCTATCACGGCAACACGGCAGGTCTGATCGATATCAGCCCGTACAAGTTTGCGCGCCAGGGCGGGCGTGGTGCCGGGCAGCACACCTTTGTTGCTGAATTGCCGGACCCATTTCGCGGCCCACACAAGGGTTACGGCGATGACTCTGCCCAGGCTTACGCACAGTCAGTAGCGCAGCGAATAGCCGACATCGCCAGCGCGACCGGCGACGGGCCGGCGGCCTTCATGGCCGAATCCATCTCAGGCTGCGGAGGCCAGGTGGTCTATCCGGACAACTACCTGCAACACGCCTTTGCTCTAACCCGGGCCAGC